>CANPXC010000065.1 GCA_947585605.1 Candidatus Gastranaerophilales bacterium
TTTAACACCGTATACCGATAAAAATGTTACGCTGACTGCAAAAGTGCTGACAATCCCTACAAATAACGAGGAATTTAAAACTAAATTTTATGCGCAGGTATCCTCCGTAAAAACTGAAAATACTGAGGCAGCAGCTGTAAATGCCAAAACTTTAGTTACGGTTTCGGGTAAACAAAAAAATTCGTCAGATATTCAAATCGGTGATACACTGGAACTTACCGGCAGGTTGAAAGAACCTTCTGAAGCTAAAAATCCTTCTCAATTCGATTATGCTAAGTATCTGCAGTTTAAAAATACATTCTCCCTGCTTTATGTTAAAGATGATTGGGAAATACTCTCGGGTGCAGGCAGCTTTAAATGGAAATTTATCAGAAAATTAAATAACGTTAGAAATGATATCCTGAAAATACATTCCAATAATATTAAATCACCGATGATAGAAGTTCTGGGCGGAATAATATTCGGTGATGACGCCGTTAATCCCGATAATAATACCAAAATATCTTTTATAAATTCAGGTATAATACATATTTTAGCAGCGTCGGGCATGAATGTAACTTTAATAATCGGTATATGGTTTTTTATTGCAAGATTTTTAAAGTTTAATTATAAATTATCAATAATTACGGGCATAATGCTGATTTTATTTTATACTTGTATGACGGGGTTTGGGCCTCCAATTATAAGAGCTTCTTTAATGCTTACTTTGGTGCTTTTAGGTAAATTAATAGATAAATCAGCTCCTACATTGGGTCTATTGTTTCTTGTCGCCGTAATTATGCTTATTTATAATCCTTTAATGATTTTTGATATCGGATTTCAATTATCATTTATCGTGACTTTTGCATTAATTTTAACATCTCCGCTTTTAAAATTTAATTTTAAGTTTAAACCTGTAAATTTTATCGCCGGAATGTGTATAATTCCTATTATTGCGCAAATTTATGCAGCTCCTTTGCAAATGTATTATTTCAATACGTTTGCTCTGTATTCCGTTTTTGCAAATATTACGGTTATTCCTGTTTTAAGTATTGTATCTTTTTTGGGATTTATAAGCTCTATGATTGCACTTGTTCCCATAATAGCTGATAAAGTCTGCTTAACGGCTGATTTTATTTTAAATCCATTTTTAATTTATATTGTTAAAACAGCTGAATTTTTCTCTAAATTACCTCATTCAATTATTTATTTAAAAAAGCCTTCGGAACTTCAAATTTTCTTGTATTTCACATTGATAATTGTATTTACTTGTATTATAAGAAATTGTCTGCAGAAAGAAAATCAGAACAGAGCCGCCTATTTTAATAAAAAATTAAAGCCGGTATTTTGCTTAATATTAATCTTTTTTGCTCTTACATTTATTGAAATTCCCGATAAAAAAGCTGATATAATATTTTTCTCTGTCGGGAATGCCGATTGTGCGCTGATAAAATCACCCGATAATAAATATTTTATAATTGATACAGGTAAAATGGCATATTTAAGCGAAAATTCGCAAGCTAAATTTATTATTTTAAAATATTTAAAAGACAGAGGGATAAAAAATATTCACTCTTTAATATTAAGCCATTTTGACGCTGACCATGCAGGCGGAACCGTTGATATCCTTGAAAATGTAAGAGTTCAAAAATTATATATAACGGATACTTATGAGAATACAAATCTTTTTAATGAAATTAGCAATTATTTAACACAAAATAATATGAAACCGATAATTGTTGATAATGAACGGGAAGTATACAGCAACAAAGGTTTTAAAATCAGTGTAATTAAACCTCAAGGCGGGGAACTTAAAAGCGAAAATGAAAAATCACTTGTAACAAAAGTAAGTATTCAAGACAAAAATATAGTATTTATGGGCGACGGCGATGTAAAGACTTATAATGCTCTGCCGCAGGAATATAAAAAGAATATTTCCGTTATGAAAAGCGGTCATCACGGCGCGAAAAACACCATAAATAAAGAAATGATTGATAATACCGATTTATTTATAATTTCAACTGGGCCTAACGTCTATAATCATCCCCATAAAACAATAACGGATTTATTAAACAACGCTCAAAAGCAATATTTAAGAACCGATTATCATAACGCAATAAAAATTGAAACTAATAAAAATTTAATCCAAGCTTATTGTTATTCTCCTGCGGAACATAAATTTGTAAAGAAACATTAAGACATTTTAATAAAAAATGACTTTGATACTAAAGTTCATTAAAAAAATGTCGATAGCATGTGTGTAACAAACAATAAGGAGGAAAATAGCAATGACAAACATCAATCCAATCAGATTTGGTATTACGGGTAACAATTATTTTAAGCATGAAGAAAAAGAAGATTTAGCAAAAAATAATAAGGAAGCTAAATCCGAAGAAAAATCACAAAAACAGTATGAAAGCAATGAATTACTGGGATTTTTAGCGGCGCAAAATGCTGATATACGTCCTGCGCAGCCAACAAGAACATACAATGTATCAAAATATGTTAATGCGGAACAAGAATCCAGAATTGCTGATTTTATGAAAGGCTTTGAAGCTGATTTTGAAGGCGCTTCTAAATTTGCAAAGGATGAATTTCCGGACATAAATCAAAGAACGGCAGACAATATTGCATTAGCTTATATTAATGCAACATACTAAGGTTTTCCCCTAACTTCCCAATCCTAATTATTGTTTGTTATTTTTACGAAGACTGCATGTAATTTGCGGTCTTTTTTTTATGTTATAATATTTTTCAAACACACAATAAGGAGGTTAAAAAAGTGGGTTATAAAATTTTAGATAAAGTTGAATTATGTCCGAACCAGTATGAATTAAAAATACAAGCACCTTATGTTACAAGAAATGCAAAGGCGGGACAATTTATAATTTTCAGAGTGGAAGAACAAGGCGAAAGAGTACCTATTACAATAGCTGACGTAGACAGAGAAAACGGAATTCTCACGGTTGTGTTTATGGCAGTGGGATATACCACAAAAAAACTTGCCATGCTTGAAGTCGGAGATGAAATTGTTGATGTTGTAGGGCCTTTGGGTAAACCTACCGAAATAGAAAAATACGGCACGGTTGTTTGTGTTGCCGGAGGTTATGGCGCAGCACCCTGCTACTTAATTTCAAAAGCATTCCACGACGCGGGAAATAAAGTACACATGATTACAGGTGCAAGAAATAAGGATTTATTATTCTGGCAGGATAAAATGAAAACGGCTTGCACCCAATTGCATGTTGCAACGGATGACGGTTCATTAGGCCATAAAGGTTTTGTTACCGAAGTATTGGCTGAAATTATGAATAATGAAAAAGTTGATTATGTTATTGCCGTTGGCCCTATGCCGATGATGAGAGCTGTTGCAAATCTTACAAAAGATAAAGGCATTAAAACGGAAGCCTCAATGAACCCGATTATGATTGACGGTACCGGTATGTGCGGTGCTTGCAGAGTAACGGTCGGCGGAGAAGTTAAATTCGCTTGTATTGACGGCCCTGATTTTGACGCTCACAAAATTGATTTTGATGAAGTTATAAACAGAACTAAAATTTATAAAGATGAAGAAAGAAGAAGAAGTGAAAATTGTAATCTTCTTAAACAGGCTGTAAGATAAAGGAGAACATTTTGAGTAACAAAATACCTATTTGCCCTCTTATGAGTGCTGGAAATGAGATTAATATAGTTTGCGTTCAAGAAAATTGCGCATGGTATATGAAAAATTACAAAACATGTTCAGTATATTTATTAGCGCATAATGCGGTATTAGATATTAAAGAAAAACAAGCACAAAAAACACCTCAATAAGAGGTGTTTTTTATAACAAGTAAATAAAATAAAAAAAAGGAATAAAAATAAATAAAAATTAAAGTCCATTGCGAAGTACAGTTAAACTTTTTAGCGAGGCAACGGCAAAGCGAGGACTGTTTGACTACCGTTAGGTCGGAGTTCCGCAGCTCGAGCCGAGCTTAGAAGTTATCTGTACGGAGCGTTAGGACGTAATTTTTATTTATTTTTATTCCTTCATTCCTTCATTCCTTCATTCCTTCATTTCGTCATTCTTTTTTATTAAAAATTAATTCATATAGGCACTGACCAATTTTTTTACCTCATTAGCGGGAACTGCAAATCCTATACCTATATTGGATTTATTATTATCCGGATTAAATATTGATTGACTGATACCGATAACTTCTCCGTTAGCATTAAGTATAGGGCCGCCTGAAGATCCCGGATTTATTGCGGCGTCTGTTTGTATCTTGTTTCTTTCATAATCAATCCTTGAAACAATACCTGTTGTCAGCGTTCCGTTAAAACCGAAGGGATTACCTATGGCAAGAACTTTTTGTCCGACTTTTACCATTGAAGAATCCCCCAATTTTATTGTTGGTAAAGGTTTTGAAGGATGAATTTTTAAAAGCGCAAGGTCTGCGTTATGTTTGGTTCCGTCCATAACTTCGGCTTTGTATGTTTCCCCGCCTGCTGTTGTTACTTCTATATAAGAAGCTTTATCCACAACATGCGAGCTTGTTAAAATAATTCCACTCTTGTTAATAATACATCCCGTTCCGCTTGAAATCCCGTCTATTAATTGGGCTTCCACAAGCACTATTGCAGGATTTATTCTCTCATAAACAGTGACATTCACGAATTCTTCGCCTTTATATTCATAATCTTTTGAGTAAACTGCCGCATTCAAAGAAATACCGCTTATTATTAAAATAAAAAATATAAAAATACCCGATAATAATTTCCAATGTTTTAACATACATAAAATCCAATTTTCTCTAAACATATATATTTAACAAGGCTTTTTTATAATCCGCATTAGCAATAAAGCGTGTAATTTTAACAATTAAAACAGTTATTATAACTTCAAATTAAGTATAAAATATTGTTATAAGAAATTCTTTTATTTTATAATTTTAATAAGAGGGAATATGTTAAATACTATTTTAAAATTAAAAAGTCCGTTAATAAAAAAATTGGAAAAAATAGCCGGTGAAGGGAATGTTTTGTCGGATTATGATGATTTGTATATGTATTCTACAGACTCTACGAATATTACAAACCCCAATGAAATCGCACAAGCCGTAGTATTTCCTGAAAATGTTCATCAAGTAAGCGAAATAATGCAATATGCATATAAAAAAACTATACCTGTTATTGCAAGAGCAGCAGGAACTAACCTCTGCGGAGCTTGTCTGCCTAAAAAGGGCGGTATTATATTAAATTTTGCCAAGATGAATAAAATTATCGAAATTAATAAAGATAATCTTTTATGCAAAGTTGAACCCGGCGTTGTTATTGAAGATTTACAAAAAGCAGTTGAAGCTTATGATTTATTTTACCCGCCCGATCCGTCCAATTTAAAAGTATCTATGATTGGAGGAAGTATCGGGCTTGGTTCCGGCGGTCCGCATACCTTTAAATACGGTTCCACCAAAGATTTTATTATTGATTTGGAAGTGGTTTTATCTGACGGAACTATAATGCATACAGGTTGTGATTGCTCTAAAAATGTTACGGGCTATAACTTAACACAATTATTTGTCGGTTCTGAAGGAACTTTGGGAATTATAACTCAAGCTACAATCAGATTAATACCCAAACCCGAAGCAAAAAGAGTTATGCTCGCTTATTTTGACACGTTAGAAGATACTTCAAAAACGGTAAATGATATAATTTCCCATTTAATAACACCTTCCGTTATTGATTTAATGGATAAAAATACACTACAAACAATTGAAAGTTTTTATCCTTCAGGCTTGTTAACGGATAAAACAGCGGCATTGCTTATAGAAATTGACGGTTTTAAATCCTCATTAAATGAACAATATGAAAAAGTAATTCTTCATATATACAAACGGCGCAAACGAAAGAGGAAGAAGAAAAAATCTGGATATCAAGGCGCTCATCCTTTGGCGCTACCGCAAAGTTGGCTCCGAATGTTGTTACGGAAGATGTTGTCGTTCCAAGAGTTAATATTGTAGCACTTGTTCGCGGAATACGGCAAATTTGTGATAAGTATGAACTAAAAACCTGCATTATGGGGCATATCGGCGACGGTAACATTCATCCTAACATTGCGCTTGATTTAAGAAATGATATTGAGCGTGAAAACTTCTTAAAGGCGAAAAAAGAATTGTTTGAACTGGCGTTGGATTTAGGCGGAACGTTATCGGGTGAACACGGTATAGGGTGTGAAAAATCACAATTTATAAACAGAGCGGTCGATTTAAACTCAATAAAAATTATGAAACAAATTAAAAAACTTTTAGACCCTAAAAACATATTAAATCCCGGTAAAATCTTTTTGGAGGATTAATGGAGTACTGTGTAATTCAATCAACGGCTTCAAATGAAGAAGAAGCAAAAACCATTGCAAAACACCTTGTTGAAAGCAAGCTGATTGCCTGTTGTACAATTGTACCTAAAGTCCGTTCAATTTATATTTGGCAAAATCAATTAAATGATGATGAAGAAGTATTAATGATAATGAAAACGCGGACAGAACTGTATTCAAAAGTTGAAGAAGAAATAAAAAAACTGCACAGTTATGAAGTGCCTGAGATTATTTTGCTTACTGTTTCGGCAGGTAACAAGGATTATTTAAAGTGGATAGATGAGCAAACAATATAATGTTCTTTAATTTCAAGAAAAAAGACCCCCAATATACCGTTAAAATGAGCTATGATAAATCAAAACCTTTAACAAAAAGGAATGTCATAGAATTTATACGTGAATGCGGAATTGAGGTTAAAACAAATACCAAAGCCCGCGGAAATCAAGGTTTATATCAAAAAAACAGAATAGATTTATCGCGCAGCATAAAAGATGATAAAGCAATTGAAGTATTGGTGCATGAATTCGCACATCACATTCATTATAAAATTGATAAAGATTTTATCAAAAACGGAGGCTCGCTTGAAAAATTATTTGATACGGAGGATATAAAGGAAATAAAATCCGAACTTATACAGGTTACTCGTCTTACGGATAAAAATTCCCGCTTAACCGTCTTTATTGACGCGAAAGAAGAAACATCAAAAACCGTAAAGAGTATGCAAAGTGCCATAAAACGTGACTATCCGAATTTTTTAAGGTCTAAAAGATTTCCTGAATTTGAAAAATACGTAAAAAATTCCGACGCAAAATACCTCGTAAAATATGACGCTGTAAGATTGATGAAAGGTTTTTTCTTTAAAAAAGAGCAAATATTAACCGTTAAAAATATAGAAACTGATTTTCCCGATATGCCTAAAGCCTTTCAAATATATATAAGACTGTGTTCGCTGTTAAGAAAACAATCAAAACTTACAAGAAGAATTAGTAAACTTTCTAAATATTACGAAAAGCCGACGGAACTTTTTGCACGTTTTGTTGCCGGTTATTTTGTGACACCTGAAACCATTGAAACCGTAGCACCTATAGCGGTTAAGCGTTTTTTACATCTGCTTAATAACGGTTATTATAAAGAGTTAAAAGATTTATTTGATATATTTCAAAAAAAATATTAAAATCATTTTATGAAGCAAGTAACCGCATACGTTCATACTCATTGGGACAGAGAGTGGTACCGTGAATTTGATGAGTTCAGATTAAGGCTCATTGAAGTATTTGACGCTGTTCTTGAAATGCTTGCAAATGGCGAATTGCCTTGCTTTTACTTTGATGGTCAGACTGCCGCGTTAGAGGATTATCTTGAAATCAGAAGCGAGAAACTGCCGTTAATAAAAAAATTAATAAAAGAAAAAAAACTGCGTATCGGGCCTTTTTACTGTTCATCAGACAGCTTTCTTGTTTCGGGCAGATGTTTGATGAAAAATCTTGAGCTGGGTATAGACTACGCAAAAAAACTTGGTGAAACTGATTTTATAGGCTATATCGCAGACAGCTTCGGGCATAGCAAGGATATTCCGATACTGCTTAAACATTTCAATATTGATAAAGCCTGCCTATGGCGGGGCTTAGGGAATATACCTGCCGACCTCGATTGGAACGGAATAAAAGTAACAAATCTTATTCAGGGTTATTTTCAAGACTTTTTAAACCTTGATAAACCGATTGAAGAAAAAGCGCAAATGCTTAAAAAATATCTTGATAAAATATCCTTAAAAAGCACTGAAAATGTATTGCTCCCGATAGGAGCCGACCACCTTGCGGCAGCTAAAAATATTAAAGAACAAATAAAAGAATTAAATAAAATATATGAGGATTACAAAATTACACTTGCGACTCCGTTTGAATATTTTGAAAAAATACAAAAACGTCAAAAGGTAAAAGGCGAGTTTTTAGAAAATCCCTTAAACTTTATTCTGCCCGGAGTCTATTCAACAAGGCTTTATATAAAGCGGGCAAACGCGCAAAGCCGGCATATTCTCTCTGATATAGCAGAGCCTTTAGAGCAAATTGCACGAAAATATTTTAAAGTAAAAGACAGAAGTGAAGAAATAAACTACGCTTATAAACTTCTTATACAAAACCAAGCCCACGACAGCATATATGGCTGCAGTCTTGACAGCGTTTGTGATGAAGTTATGGAGCGGTTTAAAAAAGTTGATACAACCGCAAACGGAATTATTAAAAGAACAATCAGAGATTTATCTGACAACAATGCACATTTAGCAGTAATTAATTTGTCAAAATATCCCTATACGGGCGCAGTAAAAGTTATAACGGATAAAAAACTTGATTTTCTGAAAATCGCTGCTCATAAAGGTTTTACGGATGAAAAACTTTATAATATAAATCAAATCCCCATAACGGAAGATTATACAACTTTGTACGAATATTTAATTGATGTAAAAAACCTGCCCCCCTTATCTTTAACACATATCAGCGAAAAATACCTCTGCAAAGAAAATTATTTAAATACAGGCAAAAATTTTATCGAAAATAAAAATATTAAGTTTGAAGTTAAACAGGGTAAAATTGCGGTTACGGACAAGCAAACAAATAAAATATACAACGACTTTATTACCATAACCGATTTAGCCGATATCGGCGACAGTTATAATTTTGGAGCGCTAAAAAACGACAAACCGGTTAAAGCGGAATTAAAATCGGCAAAACTAAAAACGCAAAATCCCGTTTTTGCTGTAATGAACCTTATTTATGAAATAGATATCCCGCAAAAATCCACACCAAAAGGCAGAAGCAAAAAGACATATAAGCACAAAATCAATATTGACATAACTTTATATAACCAAGCAAAACATCTGGAATTTAAAGTTAATTGGGAAAATAAGAGCAAAGACCATATTTTAAAACTCGGGTTTAATTTAAAAGAAAAGATATATTCCACGGTAAATGAAGATTTGTTTTCAACCGTTGAACGCCGGTTTGACCCTGATTTTGATATAAATAAATATCTGCCCGCACCAAGAGGCAGGGAGATAAAACCAAATACCTCTCCAATGCAGAGATTTATGATGACGCAAGGCTTCGGGCTTACCACAAAAGGGCTTAGCGAGTACGAAATAATAAAAAATACGGTAAATTTAACCTTGCTTCGCGCCGTTGGTATAATATCAAATCCCCATAATCCCGCTCGCGGAACTCCCGCAGGACCTCCTATTGAAACACCTAAAATGCAGTGTTTAGGTGAAAATAAAGCTGAATTCGCGCTGATATTTACAAATTTCGAAAAACAAATGTACACCTGTTGTGATGAATTTTATTATGACTGTATAGCATTATATACAAACCGGCGGGATAAAAAGTTTGAGTTGTAAAAATATATTGATTTTGTCCTTTTTTCGGAATAGAATTTTAATGGAATAATTAGGATAGTTAGGGAAAGTTCTGCCCGCGGAGGAAAAAAGATGTCAAAAAGACGCGTAGTAGTTACGGGAATGGGATGTGTAACACCTTATGGCATAGGTGTTGACAAGTTATGGACAAATCTTATAAACGGAATAAGCGGAATAACGGAACATAAACTGGATAAAGAAAAACATCTTGTAAAAGTAGCGGGGCAAGTGCCGGAAGACATCAATGTTGAAGCATATATTGACCCTAAAGAAGCTAAAAGACTTGATAAAAGTATAATTTATGCTCTTATTGCGGCAGAAGAAGC
>CANPXC010000066.1 GCA_947585605.1 Candidatus Gastranaerophilales bacterium
AAAAAAGCAAAACTTGTACTTGTTAATAATGATACTCATAATTATATAGAAAATTCGCCCGTTAAAATAATGGAGTTCATAAAAGAAATAAATTGAAAATTTATTATTGGTAAATTATATTAAAATCGCTTTATCAAGTTATCGGCAAAAGACAATTTTACATTATATTGTAATATATAATTTTAAATTATTTATATCTTATCGATTGAAAAACAATAAAATATGTTTTATAATATAAATATATTATTATTTATAATAAAACAATATGATGTAAATTGAGGAGGAGTACATGCCTGAAAAGATACAAGTATTAAAAGAAAATCTATTTTCTGAGGTCGAAATAGTGAGGGCAAGGGATTTTATACAAGGCAGTGAAGGTTATAGCGAGCATGCATATAAACCAACGCCAAATGATGTATGGACTATCGGCTATGGGCATACGGGAACTGTCGACGGAAAACCAATTACAAAAGGAATGGTAATTACCAAAGAAAAAGCGAATGAATTGTTCAAGCAAGATTTTGAAGCACATTGCGCCCCGATAAAAAAAGTAAAAGTCTGTTTAACAAGTAATCAAAAAATAGCTCTTGCAAGTTTAATTTATAATATCGGTGCGGGCGGATTTGAAAAATCCACATTGCTAAAGAAGTTAAACAATGGTGATTATAAAGGTGCCGCTGATGAATTCGATAAATGGATATATCAAAACGGTAAAATATTAAAGGGATTGGTTAACAGAAGAAAAAAAGAAAAAGAATTATTTTTAACTCCCGATAATGCTTTGTGAAGGTAATTTTATTAAGTTAATTCAGAACTTAAAGCATACAGCAGCCATATCCAGATTGGAGCTGTTATAATTAAGCCGGTTATAGCCACTGTGTATGTTGCTCCTTTTTTGATTGTGTTTGTTACAAGCTTTAATCTGGCACTTTTTAAGTATTTCCATTTCCCGTTTTTCTTGTATTGTATATAATAATGAGTGCCTTTATTTACAATTCTTATATCCTCGTATTTTATTTTTGTAATTTTATTCTTGTTATATTCATAAATACCGTATTTGCCATTAGCGCTTACTTTTAATACATTTTCCCATTTAAACGGTTCTATACTGTCAAATTCGTATCCTACTTTTAAGTTTTCTTTTAGAATATCTCTTATACCGAATTTTTCACCTTTTTTAACTATGCAATATGTATAATTACAAAAAGTTATATCATCGAATTCATAAGGAACAATGGTTTGTAATGCTTTATTGGTATATTTTTCAATACCGAATTTTCCGTTTTTTTCAACTTTTACCAGTAAATAGCTTTTAGTCCATGTATCTATATAGTCGGCATTTTCTATTAGTACGGTTATTTCTCCGTCACTGTGCCTTACGTATGAATATTTATCATTATCATCCTGTAAAATGAAATAATTATAATTTCTTCTTTGAACATTTTTATAAACAGGTTTGATAATTATTTTATCGTCTAGCGAGATACCGATTTTTCCGTTTTTCTCTATAATTTTGCAATTATTATAATTAACTGAAGCAAAAGACAGCGGGCAAAAACATATATTCGCAAATAAAAATATTAAAATGACAGTAAAAAATTTTTTCATACATACCTCGTTAAAATATATTGTAACGATTTACCCGCATTTCGGTCAATTTTTTATTAAAAGCCCAAGGATAATCCTGCGCATATATTTATTGATTGTCCCGTAATTGTTTTCGCCTTATCTGATATGAGAAATTCGCACGCGGAAGCAATTTCATCAGGAGTAACAAATCTTCTTTGCGGAATTGTTTCTATTATTTCTTCTTTTGAAAAGTCTTCTTCCAGGTTTTCATTATTGATTAATTCCGTATCCACCCAACCGGGATTGATTATGTTAACGGTAATATTATCCTGTGCGAGTTCAAGTGCAAGCGATTTTGTTAATCCTATTAACGAGGCTTTTGTCATTGAATAAATCGAAGCGTTTGCTTCGCCCATCACACCCGAAATTGAGCCGATATTTATTATTCTTCCCCATTTTTGCTTTTTCATATAAGGAATTGTACGTTTTATAAGCTCATAAGGTGTTAAAGAATTTAATACTATTGATTTTATTATGTCTTCGGGGAGCATTTTTTCTATAGGATTGTAAAAATACACGCCGGCATTGTTGATTAAGATATCAAAATTTTTATTAAGTGAATCTAAAAGGGATTCGGCGCCGTCGGTTAATGAAAGGTCGCGTACACCAAAACCTGCGAAGCCGTATTCTTTGCATAATTCTTCAAGCCTTCTCTCATCCCTGCCGGCAATGTATACATTTGCACTTAAAGCAAAATGTTTTGCAATCTCAAGTCCTATTCCTCGACTTGAACCTGTTATTAATATATTTTTTTTATTCATCATCAACATTTGTTATAAAGCTTAAAAGTGACATTATAAAAGAATTTACTAACTCTTTTTTTTCATTATCGTCCAAAGTTTTAATAAATTCAATACAAGTGTGCAGGTCGTAGTTTTCGTCGTACCACCTGTTATATCTCGGCGGAGCATTATCCGACATTTTTTTTATTGCAGCGTCAAATTTATCGGCGTATTTTTCCAATATAATTTGCAGAAAATCCTGTGCAATTAAGTTAATATATTGCTTATCAACATTTTCTAACAATTCAAGCAGCGATTTAAGTTCGCTATATTGGTCATACCAACGGTTATACATTATATTACCCCGCGGGCCAAGTAAATTTGCGCCCTGCCATAACATGTACGTGGATGTGGAATACGGTTTGTCCTGCGCTTGCGCCTGTATTTACTACTGTTCTGTATTCTTTAATCCCAAGTTTTGCTGTAATTTTGGGGATTGCCGAAAAAATATCCGCAAATGCTTCTTTTGTATCTATATCATTTAGTGACTCATAATGATTTTTGGGGATAACAAGAAAATGAACAGGTGCTTGAGGATTTAAATCATTGAAGGCGACGACTTTTTCGTCTTCATAAATAAATTTTGAAGGAATTTCACCTTTTACTATTTTACAAAAAATACAATCAGTCATTTTTACCTCTTTTAGTATTTTTAATAATTTTACAACATAAAAATCATTTTTAGCAATTTATTAATATATTAAAATCTGACGGACAGAGTAATTTACATCTAACACTTACCGGATGAAAATTACTGGATTACATAAAAAGTTTAAGTTATAATTTCCTTGAGGAAAAAATGCAAAATCAGTATGAAACAGATACAATTAGCGCAATAGCAACTCCGATAGGCAGCGGAGGAGTTAGTATTATCCGTATATCCGGAGGTAATGCGTTTGATATTATTGATAAAATCTTTTCTTCAAAAAATTTAATTCCTAATAAAATTTATCACGGTAATATCGAAGAAAATAATGAAAAAGTAGATGATGTTATTATCTTGCCCTTTAAAGCTCCAAATAGCTATACGGGTGAAGATGTTATTGAAATACAATGCCACGGCGGTATACATATAACAAATAAAATTTTGGATTTAACATACAAATATGGTGCCAGACCTGCGCAAAAAGGTGAATATACCAAACGTGCATTTTTAAACGGTAAAATGGATTTATCTCAAGCCGAGGCAGTACTTGATTTAATTCAAGCTCCAACGGAAAAATTTGCGCTTACAAGTGCTAAAAACTTATTTGGCAAACTTTCTCTTGAAATTAAAAATATCAGAAGTTCTATTATGGACTTGTTATCCAAAATTGTTGCGGCTATTGATTTTCCTGAAGATGTTAAAGAACCTGATTATGATTATATAGAAAAAACAATTGAAAATATTATAGAAAATATTAATTATATTCTCAGCTTTTCAAAAAGTTCAAATATTTTCAGACAAGGAATAAAAATAGTTCTTGCAGGACGCCCGAATGTCGGGAAATCATCGCTTTTTAATGCGCTGTTGAACCTTGAACGCGCTATTGTAACTGATATTGCAGGCACGACTCGTGATTGTTTACATGAAACTTTGGATATAGACGGTATACCTGCTACAATTATCGATACGGCAGGTATTCGGGAAAGTGATGATATTAATAAAGTTGAAGCTATTGGGATTGATTTTTCCAAAAAATATTTGCAGGAGGCGGATATTGTTTTATTTCTGTACGATTTAAAAGAAGGGTTTACGATTGAAGATAAAGAAATATTTGAGTCGATTAAAGATAAAACCTTTATTAAAATAGCGGCAAAAGCAGATTTAACTTCCCTCTATGATGACACATCTGTTTGTATTTCCGCTAAAACAGGTTTGAATATGGATAAA
Organism: Candidatus Gastranaerophilales bacterium; assembly: GCA_947585605.1. GTDB lineage: Bacteria > Cyanobacteriota > Vampirovibrionia > Gastranaerophilales > Gastranaerophilaceae > Avigastranaerophilus. The sequence continues at coordinate 4,285 of CANPXC010000066.1, forward strand.
TTAAAAGAAAAAATTAAATCTGCTCTTATCAGCCAAAATCTTAATGAGGTTGAATTTATTACTAACAAAAGACAGCAAATCTGTCTTGAAAATACAAAAAATTCCCTCATTAATGCACTTATAGGCACTCAAAATAAAGAAATTCAAGATTTAATTTCAATTGATATCAAATCCGCCTTGATGTACATTTCTGAAGTATCCGGTGAAGTTGTTACGGATGATATTTTAAATAATATTTTCGACAACTTCTGTATAGGAAAATAACCTCTCTGTTTATCCGCATGGGGAATAAATTTTTTCAAACAGTAATTTAAATTTAAAATATAATTTGAATTTAAATCGGATAAATAAATGAATTTTGTTAATGAAATTTTTAATAAAAACAGTGAATTTTATAACTGCGCTTTTTGTGACATTTTAAAATATTCTTCAAATGAAGTTATAATTACCGATGAAAAATTTAATATTATTTTTCATAATTCTTCGTATTCGTTTAAAAATAATAAATTTGATTTATCAAATCTAACAAAAGACTTTTTTAATCAAAATTTGGTAATTAATTTTGAAAATTTTAAAAATTCCGAAAAAAATCATATTTATTTTAAATTAATTTTCAATGATAAAAATGTAAATGATAATATACCGATAGATGTGCATATTTGTAAAATCAGGAATAATAAAAAACAAATAAAAGGATATTCAATAATTATAAAAGATATTACTCAAGAAATCAGGAATAAAATTCAAAAAGAAACTTTTATAGATATATTGACTCATGATTTAAAAAATCCGATAAGGGCAATAATTCAAGTGCTTGAATTAGTTATAAAGAATAAATTCGGAGTTGTTGATTCTAATTTAAAAGCTATTTTAGACGAACTTTTAGACTCTTGTAAATTCATGAATTATATGACTGATAATCTTTTAATTAAATATAAAAACGAATTTGAAATGTATGAACTGCAAAAACAAAAATGCTCAATTGTTAATCTGGTTAAAGAAAAATGCAATAATTTATCTAATATTTTTGAAAGGAAAAAACAAACAATTGAATTTATTGTGAAAGGAAAAATTCAGGATATTTATATAGATATTAATGAAATCGGAAAAGTTATAAATAATTTAATTATAAATGCTTCGGAACAAAGCAGTGAAAATTCTAAAATTAAAATTTGTATTGAAAGTGATAATAATAGTGTAAATGTGTCATTTATAGATTTCGGATGTCCGAAAGAAACACAGCATTTAAGTGAAATTTTTGAAGAATTTATAACATGTTCAAATAAGTATAGAAAAATCGGTTTTAGTTTGGAGCTTTATAATTGCAGAAAAGTAATAGAAGCTCATAACGGACGTATAAGTGCAAAAAATTATAATAATCAAGGAACCGCAATAACTTTTTCACTTCCCTTATATTGTTGATTTATTAAGTATAAGAACTATCCACCTTGGAAGATAAATTTTTAACAATTTCGTATATTTCTTCCTTGCGTTCCGGCGCTTTAAAATATTCAAGGATTTCTTTCTTTGTTCCTTTAAATATATAATTTGAAAAAATCTTGTCAGTGTTTTGTCTGCGGGCATGGATTGCGACTCTTCTTGTATCTTTAGGATTGAGTTCATCGTGTTCAATTCCGATAAAAGCTTCATTTTGAGTTTCGGGTATATCAAAACCAACGAGCAATTTTGTAAATTTACCGTTTTCCGGAACTTCTCTTTCCGCTTTTTCTTGAATGTTTTCAACGCAATGTGAAACTAATTTAAGGATTTTATCGCCGCTGGTTTCCAACTCTTTACCTTTTGTTTTATCTAAATATAAATTATTATTTATTTGAAAATTGTTAATTTTATCCATACTTTTTTACCGTTATTATACCATATTTAAAAATCGTAATAATTTTTTTTGTTATTTCCTTTTGCTAATTTCAATTAAACTGTCGATGTCAAGAAGATTTAATTCTTGTTGGCTTAAAGTTTGATTTAAATTATCAACTATATTATAGTTTTGGATTTGCGGAATGGGAGATGATATTCCCAGTTCTTCAAGCCTAAAATGTTTATATGTATCAGCAATGAATTGATTATATTCATCAAATCCGCTGCCTTTTGATATTTTGTTTATAACACTAACAATATCGGAATATTTTAAATCATCGCCTGTAATTTTACCTTTGTAAATGTCATAAATTATATGTTCTGAATCTGCGAGATGATTTACCTGTGTTCCTCTTATTTGTAATTCTCCAAAACCGGTGGTATTATCTTGGAAAGTGTGTGTAATATTCATCTGAGATGTGGGATAACCGGAGTTTTTTACGGATTTTTGCGTGTTTGTGTTTATGGTTTTTATTACTTCTCCGGTATTCGGATTATATCTTTCGATAACTCCGTCTTTAAAAGTTTGAATAAGACGATTGTTTTCATCGTATTTTGTTACATTATAGTTTTCTAAAAAGTCTTTATTGACGATGGTTAATTGGCTGTCAGGGAATGAATCCATTATTTGCTGCACTTGTTTTGGGGTAAAATAAGATGTAAATTCATCGCCATAGTTATTTAATTCGGTTAATGTAATTTTATGATTTTGTATGGAATTAATTAATTGGTCTACAACTTCTTGAGACTGTCTTTCTTTTAAAGTATTAATAATAGGCTCTTTTAAGGTATCTAGTGTTTCAATTGTTGCTTTATCAAGGCTTGCGGTATTACCGTTAATATAATCGGTAAACTGGTTGTAAGAAATATCATATCCTTTTAAACCGTTTTCGATAATTTCTTGTGCTTCTGCCGCGTCAAGACTTCTTATTTGTATTCTTGTGCCAAATCCGTCGCCGATATTATTTTTACAAACTTCATAAGAATTTATGTCTAAATTATTATTTAAATATTTATTTTTTAATTTGGAAAAAATAGAATTTTCGCTTTTAGCTCTGCCTGTAATCTTAACTTTAGAGCGCATTTGTCCGAATTCTTCTTCAATCTGGCCTTTAGCTTCATTAATCTTTGAATTATAGGTTTGGCTTAATTCTTTTGTTTTTTGATTTAAATTTTCCAGAGCTTCAGACGGAAGTTCTTTTTCTGAAGCGTTAGAAGCGGATTTTTGTGCAATATTTAAATCATCGGGATTGTTTTTAGGAATAGCGGTTTCAGGTGTTGTATCGAAGGTAACCGGTTTATTTGCCTCTGCGGTTTGTGCGGACTCCGTAAGCTCAGTTAGTGCGGTATCATCTATAATATCCGTATTTACATTATTAGATTGAGCATTTATTTTATTAGAAACAGAGTGGTATTGTAATCCGGACGCAATACCGCCCATTGCTCCGCCTGCAATAGCACCGCCCAAAGCCGTTTCAGCTGTTTGTTTTAATAAATCTTTCGTATTAAATTCTACATCTTTTTCGAGTGCGGCTTCTACCGTATAATCAGTTGCGCCGGACGCTGCGCCGGAAATTGCACCTGCTTTTGCACCGGAAGCAGCTCCTTTTATTATGGTTTCTTTTAAACCTTGTGTTGCAACAGTTTTTGCTGTAACCGTTCCCGCTCCTATTCCCATAGTGGCAACGGAAACGGCACCATCAACAGCTCCGGTTACGGCGTCTTTTGCTATTTGCTTTGCGTCGAGAGCATCACCTTTAACTTTGTTGGTTGCCCTATCTGCAAATTTAATTCCCGTTTTTGTTAAAGCACCTGCGGCAGCGCCTATTCCTGCAGCTGCAGCCAATGATAATCCGCCTGTTGCAACGGCGCTGCCGACTGCAAGGACTGCCACTACGCCGGTGGCTATATTTGCAGCTAAGTTTACAAATCCGCTATGTTTTGAAGAAAATTCACTTATTATTTTATCAGCTTCTTCATAACTTATTTTTCCGGATTTGTAGTTTTCTATTGCTTTTTCACATTTTTTTGTGTTGGAACCTAAACCTAAAAATCCTTTTAGCGCATTTATACCCGAACTTATTAAGCCTAATTCCTCTTTTGCGGATTTTAATTTGTCTTCAAGTGCTGAAATTTTCTCTTCTTCAGTTAATTCATTATTCTGCAAAGAAGATAATAATTCTTCTTCTAAAATTGCTAAACCATTTTCATCCTGAATATTTTCAAGTTCAAACACGGAAAGTTGATTATCATTATCTGTATCATATTTAGATAATTCCGGGTTATTGTACTTATAATAATTATTAATACCGTTAATATTTTCAGCCATATATACCTGCTATTTTTTATCGGCAAAAATAGAAATAACTTTAATTTTTATATTATTTTTTAGATAGATTTATTAAAATTCATTTATTTTAAATTATTAAAAAATTAAAGGAAAGAAAATTAAATAAAAATTTACTTAATTTCGTTTCCCGATTTATCAATATAAAATTTTTTGCCGTCTTTCTCAACGTCAGCTTTTCCGTTTTTAAAAGAATGAGCATAGTCATATTGACATTTAATTACATTTTCGCCTTTTTCATTTATATATCCGTATAAAATTTTACCTTTTACATTTTGTGATATAACGGCATAACCTTCATAAAACTTCGTTTCAATATTTGTATTATACAATTCAAACATTTTATTTCCGTTGTTGTCAAAAAATATAAATGATGGTGATTTATTAACAAAAATAAATCCGTTTTTAACCGTAATTTCATCTTTAAACGTTGGTTTTAGCACTGTTTTCTCATCGGGAATTGTTTTTATTCCTCATAAATTATTTTCAAATATACAGGTTCAATTTTCATATCATAATAATATTAAGCTTTTTCATTTAACGTATACTACTGCCTGACAGAATTTATTATATTATCTTTTTATGGGGGGGGGGATAAAATGAGTATTAATTAATGTTAAAATTTCGTATTTTTAACATTAGTTTTCCTTCATAGCCATGTAGAAAATATGGAGGTTTTATGTAAAATATTTTCCCCGTTTATACGAAGCTTTAAGCTGAAAGTATATGTTAGTTAGCTGTTAAGGTCTTATTCTATCCATTAATCTCGGGAACGGAATTGTTTCACGAACATGCGATAAACCGCAAATCCAAGCAACAGTTCTTTCTATACCAAGCCCAAATCCGGCATGCGGAACGGAACCGTATTTTCTTAAATCCAGATACCAGTCAAATACTTCTTCGGGCAGTCCTTGTTCTTTAATTTTAGCCAGTAATTTATCAAGGTCTTCTTCTCTTTGACCGCCGCCAATCATTTCTCCGTAGCCCTCGGGTGCTATAACATCCACGCAGGCTGCTTTATTGCCGTCTTGTTTCATATAGAAGGCTTTAACTGCCATTGGATAGTGGTGAATCATAACGGGTCTGTCAAATTCTTCGGAGATTAAAGTTTCTTCATCCCCGCCGAAGTCTTCGCCCCAAGGAGTATCATTACCTTTTTTGTGAAGTATTTCAATAGCTTCATCGTAGGAAATCCTCGGGAACGGACGTTTAATATTTTCAAGTTTGGAAATATCGCGCTCAAGAGTTTCCAAATCAGCTCTATTGTGTTCAACAACTTGCTGAACAATGTATTCAACAAATTCTTCGGCTAAATCCATGTCATCATAGATATCCGCAAAAGCGATTTCCGGTTCAACCATCCAAAATTCCGTCAAGTGGCGGCGTGTTTTTGATTTTTCTGCTCTAAAGGTAGGGCCGAAGCAGTACGCTTTACCTACAGCCATTGCTGCAGCTTCCATATATAATTGCCCCGATTGAGTTAAATATGCTTTTGTATCAAAATAATCGGTTTCAAAAAGGTTTGTAGTACCTTCGCAAGCATTAGG
>CANPXC010000067.1 GCA_947585605.1 Candidatus Gastranaerophilales bacterium
CCAAAACACTCTCCAATATGCCTTCGGAATATGTCGGATGAGCAAAAATAGTCTGACTTAACTCTGCCGGAGATATTTTATTATTCATTGCTATTGCTATCTGTGATATCAGCGCGCTTGCTTCTTCTGATACTATATGCGCACCTAATATTTCTTTTTCATTTGCAAGAATTTTAATAAATCCCTCAATTTTATCATCCGCATAGGCTTTCCCCAAAGCTGATACGGGGAAAAATGATTTTTTATATTTAATGTTTTCATTTTGCAGCGCCTGTTCTGTTTTACCGATATATGCTATTTCCGGTGAACCATATATAACGGAAGGAACTAAATCCGGCCTAAATTCGCCGCATTTACCGTTTTTTATATATTCAATTACTTCCTCAGCCTGTCTGATTGCGCTATGTGCCAGCATTGACTTACCGTTTACATCACCTATTGCAAATATATTATCTATATTAGTTTTAAAATTAGAATCTGAATTTATATATTTTTTTATTTCTAATTTATGAGAATATTCCCCAAAATCAATAACGGGAAGTCTTCCGGCTCCTAACAAAACCTTTTCGGCTTCAATTTCTTTTCCGTTGGATAATTTAACACAATTCCCTTGAATTTCCTCAATTGAGCATGATGTATAAAAATCTATCCTGTTTTTTTTAAAGATACGCCCCAATCTTTCGGAAACCTCAAAATCAGCACTGGGAAGCAATTTATCCATAATTTCCGCAATCGTTACTTTTACATTAAAAGCTGATAATATTCTTGCCCACTCAATACCTATAGCGCCCGAACCTGCTATAACAATATTCTTGGGCAGATTTACCATATTTAATATTTCATCCGAGGTTATTACATTTTGCTTATCATAATTACCTTTGAATTCTATTAAATTTGGTTTTGAGCCTGCAGCTATTATTATATTTTTAACTTCATATTTATTTGAACCGGCTGAAATTATATGTTCCGATTGAATTTCAGCTTTTTCCTCCACTATCGTTATTCCGTAATTTTTTATCAAATTGGTTAAAGATTTTCTGATTTTTTCCGCAACATTTTTTTGACGTTCCTGAATTTTTTCAAAGCTGAATGATACATTTTCGGCAGATAAACCATATTTTTCACAGTTTTTAAACTCTTTAAAAAGTTCAGCACTGCGCAATATTGTCTTTGTGGGGATACAGCCTCTGTTTAAACACGTACCGCCTATTAAATTCTTTTCAAACAGTATTACATCTAATCCCAATTGGGCTGCTCTGATTGCTGCCGCATATCCCGCCGGCCCGCCGCCTATTATCCCTGTATCAAACATGAAAAATCCCCTTTTTATAAGCATTATACAATAAAATAATAAGAAATGTTACAAAAATTTTAAAATTTTAAATAAAAAACTAAAGTTTTTTTTTCAATGGCCGATAACCTTTTTTGTGGATAAATTAAATCACAAATTAAGTAGAGATAGTTGTTCTAAAGGATTCCCTGTTATGAAATTTATGAGTAGAGTAATTGTGCTTTTTAGCGCATTAGTTTTGTTGAGTATAAATTCAGTTTTAGCTGCTGATTATACAGCTAATACCAAACAACCGGTTTTAACCGAAGCTTTAAACAGATTAGAAGCTATGAATAATACAAAAGTATTAAATGTAATAAAAGGTCAAAATGCAACACATAAACCTATTAAAATTATGTTCAGAAATTTAGAAGCATTAGGTTATGGTACTTGCGAAGCAGTAACAGCTAAAACAGCTGACGGAAGCCTTGTTATTTTAATCAGTTCTAATTATAAAACAGCTCCCGTTGAAGCAGTTGCCTGCTTAATCGCTCACGAAAGCGTTCACCACGAAAATACAAAAACTTATGAAGAAGAAGTTAGAGCTTGGGATACTGAAGTTAATACCTGGATTTCATTTACTCAAGTTAATCCTTCCTTAAAATTATCAGATTCCAAATTAGTAAAAAGATTAAACTATTTATCTAAATTATATACAAAAGACGGTAATCAAATGACTTCAATAGCTAACTTAATAGCTAACCAACCGGCTTATGCAACTTTAAAAAGATCTTAATCCTTTGCCCTTATTTTCATAACACAATCCTTACAATTGAATTCAACAAGGTATTCCTTGTTGAATTCGTCTATTAAGGTATACGGTTCCGTATACTTTGTTTTTGGATTTTGCTTTGGACAAAGCATTAATTGATTTTTTATACAATACTTTGAAACCATTACTTCACAGCCCTTGCAGTTTTTTTGAAATTCAAGCGCACGTTCTTTTACTCTTACTCCTCTTTTTTTATAGAATAATTCAGCTTTATCATTATATATATTTGCTTTGTAATTTACTTCCGATAACGGATACTGCGCTGTAATCAAAGGATTTCTTCTTATATTTTGTTTATAATTCTTTTTTCTTATTGCATGCAATTTTTCTGTTAATTTGCGTCTTATTTCATTTATTTCACCGACCTTTATAAACGGTGTTTTCTTTAATTTAATATCTGTTTTATCCACCTTAAATTCGGTATTTCCGGATTTTGATAATTGTATTTCCAAGGTTTGTTTGGCTTTTTCTTCATTTATTGCTGTTTCAAATTTATTGGAAGTTATATATACCGCACAATTTTGTTCCTCATCCGTCATAAAGAATAAATAGGCATTATCTGTTTCACGGACTTTAATTGTGACGGGAAGTTTTCGTATTATATTACTGCTTTTTATTTTATCGTTGAAGTTCTTGTTGTAATTCCTGTATATTTTTATTCCGCTCTTAATACCTTTTATATTTGCCGGAAATATTAAATTCCCTTCCGTTTTGTTAATATTAGTACCTGTAAGCTCATTATTTTCGTTAAAGAAGCATATTCCGTCAGAGTTATTTAAAACATTCGTGTTTAATGTAAAATAATCCTTTTTAACACTCTGAACAATTCCTATAAATTCACCCAGTGAAGATGAATAATTTACGGTAGCAATATTATTTTTAGCCCCTTCAATATTAAAGTTAGTGTATGCACGATTAAATGTTTTATACAAATCAGGTTCTATATCTGAAACGGAAACACCTTGAGAAGTCCTATACAGACCATAGGTATTTAATACTTTGTCAATAGCTTCACGGTATGCGGATGTTGTATTTATTACGTATTCTTCACCTTTAAGTCGACCTTCAATTTTAAATGACGTAACACCTGAAAGTATTAATTCTTCAATATAATCTATAAGATTTAAATCCTTTAAACTCAGAATATATTTATTTTTTAGAATATATTGACCTTGTGCGTCTTTTAGTGAATATTTTTTTCTGCACGGCTGCGCGCACTCACCCCTGTTTGCGCTTCTTTTTCCTATTGAGTAACTTAAATAGCATTGTCCGCTGTATGATACACATAATGCTCCGTGAATAAAACATTCCAATTCTATATTTGTATTGTTTTTTATTTCCTTGATTTCGCTCAGACTAATTTCGCGCGGCAAAATTACCCGTTTAAACCCTGTTTTTTCAAGAAATTTTATTTTTTCTAAAGAGTCATTATTACATTGAGTACTTGCAATCAAAGGGATAGGAGGAATATTAAGTTCCAAAATCCCCATATCTTGGATAATTATTCCGTCTGCTTTTATTGTATACAGTTTCTGTATAAGCTTTTCTACTTTTGGGAGTTCTTCATCTTTTAAAATTGTATTTAAAGTTATATAAACTTTTACACGGTATGAATGAGCGAATTCAATAATATCAATAATATCTTCCAGAGAATTACCCGCCTGAAACCTTGCCCCATATTTACTATAACCGATGTAAACCGCATCAGCTCCGCTTAATATAGCTTTTATAGCTACATCTTTATTATTAGCGGGGACGAGAAGTTCAAATCGTGAAGCCTTCAAGTCTGTTTTTAATTCCTTGTCTGATTTCAAGCGCATCAACCCCTAATCTGCTTAATGCCTTCATTGCAACCGAATCCGGTTGGTTACATATTGCAAGCAGTAAATCATCTGCCGTTGTCTTGGTCTTATTCTGTGATTTTGCGATGTTCCACGAGTCTTCCAAAATTAACTTCGCCCGTTGACTGAACGTTATTTCTCCGGAACCGTAGTCATCATTTACTCCGATTAATTCCTGAATTATATCTCTTGTATCTTTTACTATTACGCCTAAATCTCTTAATACTTCGGCAGCTATACTGTTAGCTTCCAATACTATACCTAAAAGTATTAATTCACTGCCTACAACATTATTGCCAATCCGCCTTGCCTCTTGTTTTGCAAGGCGAAGAATATATAAAGTTTCATTCTTTTGCTTTTCTATAGGTTGAAGTATTTTTTCTTCAAGTAAACATTCATTTACGTTTAATTCCTTTAAAATATTGTAAGCAATACCTTTTTTTGATTTTAATAATCCCAAAATAATATGTTCGGGAAGTATTGAAGCATTACCTTCTTCTCTTACAATATCAAGAGCAAGCATTAATACTTTTAAAGCATTGGGAGTAAATATTATTTGTTTATCTCCGAACTCTGCTTGCCTTGAGGATATTTCTTTTAATTTTTCGGAAAATGTTTCGGAGGTTACTCCAAATTCAGCAAGTATTTTTGATAAATCGGAACCGCTGTCCTCCAATATTGACTGCATTATCTGTTCCGTTCCCAATATTTCATAGTTTGAAGTTGATAATTTTGCGATTGCTCTGTCAAATATTTTTGAACTGTCAGAACTTTCTATCAAGGAAATTATACTGTCTGTTTTATCATTTCTTCTTCTTTTTTCAACTATTTCAGGGTGAGTTATTTTTTTATTTTTATTTGAAGATAATACATTATAAAACATTGATTTTAACTTATCCAAATCAATATTTTTTTCTTTTAACACTTTTGCAAGTTCTAATTTTGGATAATCCCATATAGCTAAAAAGATATGCTCGGGCTTTACGTACATATTACCCAATGAAGCTGCTATATCAATTGTTCTTTCAAAAATATCTTTTGAAGAATCACTGAAAACAACAAATTCTACCGGTTTTACAACCGCTCTTTTATTTAAAAGATTAATTATATCTTTTTTTAAGTCTTCTGTTTTGATTTTGTAAATAGAAAAAGTTTTTACAATTAAGCTGTTTGAATCATTTAAAAGCGCAAGCATTAAATGTTCCGGATATATTTTTTCATGATTATATTCTATAGCGTATATTTGTGCTGATTTTACAACATCTATTGCTTTTTCGGTAAATTTTTCAAACAATGCGTCAGTCCCTTAATATTCTATACATCAATTTTACCACACATGACAATATTTGTAATCTAATATTGTATAAAACATAAAAGACATATTAATCTAATTTAAATTGTTTTTGGTATTCTTCTTTTCCTAACAGTGAAGTTTGTTCTTCTTTTAAAAGTACAAAGTTTTCCAAAACCAAAACATCTAAATCCGTATACATAAAGCATTTATAAGCATTTTCCGGAGTATTTACAATAGGCTCGCCCCTTATATTAAAAGATGTATTTACCACGACCGAACATGCCGTAAGCTTTTTAAATTCGTTAATTATATTCCAATATCTGGGATTTACTTTTTTTGAAACCGTTTGTATTCTTGCGCTGTAATTAACATGAGTAATCGCAGGCAAAATTGAACGGTATGCCTTTAATTTATCTATGCCCTTATAGTTTTTTTCTTCTTCAGTCAATTCAGTTTTGATTTTATCAGATATAGGCTGAGTCAAAAGCATATAAGGCGACTTTTTGCCTTCCCTTATAGCAAAATATTCTTCAACATCTTCTTCAAGACAGCTTGGGGCAAAAGGTCTGAACGATTCACGCTTCTTTATTGCCAAATTAAGATTTCTTTGCATTTCACGGTTTCTCGGATCTGCAAGTATACTTCTGTTTCCCAAAGCTCTCGGGCCGTATTCCATTCTGCCCGCGAAATGACCTATACTTTTACCTTCAGAAATATATTTTGCAATTACTTTTGCCGTTTCTTCGTCATTTTCATATTTTGTATACTTTGCACCGTACTTATTTAAAGTTTCAAGAATTTCATCATCGCAATATTTTGGACCTAACAAGCTGCCCATTTGTGAGTCTTCGGGATTAATTTTACGTTCATTATTTAATCCCATATAATAAACGGCTAAAACCGCCCCCAAAGCACCGCCTGCGTCACCTGCCGCAGGTTGTGTCCAAATATTTTCAAACGGCCCGTTCTTTAATATATTACCGTTTGATACACAATTTAGCGCACATCCGCCCGCTAAACACAAATTTTTTAACCCTGTCTGCTTATAAACATAATTCGCAAGTTTTAATATAATTTCTTCCGTCACAGCCTGTATACTTGCTGCCATATCCATATCACTTTGAGATAATGCCGTTTCGGGCTTGCGGGGCGGGCGATTAAAGAGTTTTTCAAATTTTTTATTATACATATAATCGGTTGTACAATATCCGAAATACTCTTGATTTAACCAAAAAGAACCGTCTTCTTTAACATCAATAAGCTTTTCAAGAATTAAATCTTTATAAATCGGTTCGCCATAAGGTGCTAAACCCATTACCTTATATTCCCCCGAATTTACTTTAAATCCTAAAAATCCTGTAAATGCACTGTACAATAGCCCAAGCGAATGCGGAAATTCGATTTTTTGTTTTATTTCTATTTTATTTCCCTTACCAATGCCCCAGGTCGTTGTATCCCACTCACCAACTCCGTCTAAACAAAGTATAGCCGCTTCTTCAAACGGTGACGGAAAAAATGCACTCGCACAGTGCGACTCATGGTGAGTTGTAAAATATATCGGGCATTTTAGCCTTTTATCAAAGTGTTTATCAATTTGAGAAGGTATAAACAATTTTTTATTCAGCCAAACGGGCATGGCGTTTATAAAACTTCGCATACTGCAAGGGACATAAGCCATTGCGGTTTCCAATATTCGCTCAAACTTAACAAAAGGCTTTTCGTAATATACAACCCCGTCCAATTGTTCAGGTTCAATACCTGCCTCTTTTAAACAATAATTTACCGCATTAACCGGATATTCACTATCTTGTTTTATTCTGGTAAATCGTTCTTCCTGTGCAGCTGCTATGATTTGTCCGTCTTTTATTAAAGCTGCCGCGCTGTCATGATAATATGCACTAATTCCAAGTAAATATGTCATTTTTCCTGCCTAAAATTGATATTCGTAATCCGTACTTTTATTTTCATAATTTTGCCAATAAGTATTGATATTCGGCTTTTTTAACTTTAATCTGTCGCGTTTAACTATTTTCATTAACAATCCTGTCGGTATTACGGCGACTATGTAGCCTATAAACAATACTATTATTGCTAAATACCTGCCTATAAATTCTCCGATAACCGTTACAAGCGATTTAAAAGCAGCGGCAAACTTTTTTGAAATAAAACTGATTAATGATAATAATACTAACACGCATATTATACCTGCCGCCCATTTTATTTGTCCGTGCTTATACAAGATAAATGCAGGTATCCAAGGCAATAATCCGAGTGTTATTGCAAATTTTGTTAATTCGTTTATCTTCATATTAACGCCTTATATTATCGTGTATATAAACGGAGAAACGGGTGATGTTCCTACTGCTATAAAGAATATTAATAATATTAAAAATAATATAACCGGAACTATCCAATATGCCTTTTTACTCCACATAAATTTTGCTATTTCAACAAGAAAATTTTTTCTTTTCATTATTTATTTTCCTTCTCTTCTACCGTCTTTTTTAATTCTAATGCTTCTTCATGTTCAGGAAGTATTTCCAATACGGAATTAATATATTCTTTTGCTTGAGGCAAATCATTTTGCTTAATTTTACATTTTGCCAAATTAATCAAAACCGAAATATTTGCCGGATTAGATAATTTTACAAGATTTAAAAGAACAAAAGCCTCATTACACTGATCAATTTCCATATAAACCTGAGCAAGAACATTTGCTATTTCGGGATTTGGATTAATTGCATAGGCGTCTTCCAAAAGCTGTTTGGCATTCTTGTAATTTTTTTCATGAACATAAACCTGACCCAGCCTAAACAATACCTGCACATTTTGAGGCTCAATTTCCATAGCTTTTATAAGGATTTCTTTTGCTTCATCAATTGAATTCATTGCCATATAATTAAGGGCAATACTAACCATCATATAAACGGGTATTTTATCTTTGCGCAAAAGTTTATTATACATTTTTTTTGCATTTTCAAATTCAGACATTAAATAATAATAATTACCGAACTCAAAAATAATAAATACATTATGCGGTTGAAGCTTTATTGCTTTTTTAAAGTTTTCAAGCGCGCGGTCAAAAAATCTTCTTGATAAATAAATTATGCCCAAATCCTTATACGCATATGCAAAATCAGGCTTTTCGGCAATTATTTTTTTGAAAATTTCTTCCGCCTTATCGGTATCATTAGACTTCGCACACAAAACCGCATATTCATACAATATATCAGTATTATAGAAACCTGAATTTATTAAATCCCCGTAAACAAGCTTTGCCGCCTTAAACATGGAACGCCTTGCATATAAAGAAGCCAAATGCAGCTTAAGCTGAACCGAATTTAAATTTAAAGCTAAAAGTTTATCTATAATATCGCTTGCTTTTTCAAGTTCACCCGCACCGTCATAAGCACATGCCAGATTATAAGAATAATTTTCCTTATCCGGAAATTCTTTTACCAATTGCGAAAATGCTTCCACCGCTTCTTTATACATATGTCCTTTTAAAGCAGCCATTGCGTATGAATTTAAATATGACGGTTTATATTCAATATCTAAAGCTTTTTTAATATATGAAGCAGCTTCTTCATATTTTTCCAAAGTAAAATATGCCATACCCGTATTAAATAGTATTGCGGGAATTTGATTATTCAAGCTTAAAGCTTTTTCATAATACACAAGTGCCTTTTGTGTTTCATTATTAGTATAATAAGCAACACCTAATTTATTGTAATATTTGTAATCATCCGGAGATAATTTTACGGCTTGTTCAAACATATTAATGACTTCGGAAAAATTGCCGATTTCATTATAAGCCGTAGCTAAAATATCCAGAACTTGAACATCATCGGGATTAATCGACATCATTTTTTCTTTTAGTTCAATGACTTCGTTATATTTTTTTTGCTTAAGATAACAAATACACAGACTTTTATATGCGTCTATATACATAGGACGCAGTTCAATCACCTTATTTAAAAGTTCTTGAGCCTCATCCAAACGATTTTTTTCAATATAAATAATTGATAAATAATACTTGGATAAAGCGTCATCAGAAGAATTTTGTTCAACTTTTGTAAAATTTTCCATAGCTTCATCGAGGCAGCCGAGATTTATATTACAAAGTCCCAAATTTTTTTGCAGTTCAACATCCGTTTCAAGCTTTTCACCGCATTTTAAAATAAGTTCTTTTGCGGCTTTATAATCTTTGTTTTCAATTAATTTTGCTATTTTTTGTTTACTCATATTCACCAAACATTATTAATCCTAATAATCACAAATTTTCACTCAGAGGGTACATATACTCTCTCTCATCCTCCTTCTTCTGTGCGGAGCTTTGTTTTGTAAGACTTTCGCAAACCGGTGAAAATTTATTCAAACAATCTACAAGTTATATTATAACTATTAAATTGAAAAAAAACAATTTTTATGTTCTAATAAATAAGATTAACAGGTTAAGGGAGATATAAAAATGGGCG
>CANPXC010000068.1 GCA_947585605.1 Candidatus Gastranaerophilales bacterium
GATAAATCTCCGCCGTGAAAAACAACTCTTAGTTCATCACGATTAATTAAATTATTTTTATATAATTCTTTTATAATTGGCAGAACGTCATAATAATCACTTTTTTTAATTTTTTTTGTAATTTCGCCTTTTGAATATACAATTCTGTCGCAATAATAACATCCGCAATTACAATGGGTCCAATTGTTTAAATATATTAAATTAAATTGTTCGCTGAAGTTTTCTTCTTCAATTTTTTCTTTAAGATAATAACAATTGCTGCAGGGCGAATCTCCATTTTCCAGATTTTTAAAAAATTCTTTTTTTTTATTTAATAAATCAATGCAGTTTATATTATTTATTTCATCTTGCCCGTAATAAATCGGCCCGGGATTTCCCATAACACAGCAGCCACGTATGTGGTCAGGGAAAAATGTAAGTGTATTATTTAATTCCTGGCAAAATTTCATTTAGTTAATTCCTTGTGTAAATTATAACATTAATATACATGATATCTTAATTTTTATTCATTATATAATTCATTATTTCATCCGGATTGTCAAAATATAAATTGTTTTCCTTACACAGTTCATAAAATAATTCAATTAATTTTTTATAAGTATCAGGAAGCAATATTTTATTTTCATATATTTGAGCCGCAAATTTATGTTCAAGATTAAGTGAAACTTTTGTAATTCCTATTTCAACCATTAAATTAATAAATTTCCTTATTTCTTCTTCATTGTCGTTTATTCCTTTTAAAAGTATATATTTCACCAAAATGTCAGGGTTTTTGGATTTTGTTGCTTTAACGTATTTTTTGAGATTTTTAATTACGTCATTAAACTTATCAACCCTTTTAATTCTTTTGTATATTTCACGGCAGCCGCAGTCTAATGACATGGAAAGTGAAGCTTTATTACTTTTTAACATTTTTTCAATTATCGGTTGGTAAATAATATTATTTGAAGAAAAATCAATTTTTTTTACGCCGTTTTTCATAAATAATTCCACCAGCGGCTTAAATTCTTTAAGAACCGATAAATCTCCGCCGTGAAAAACAACTCTTAGTTCATCACGATTAATTAAATTATTTTTATATAATTCTTTTATAATCGGCAGAACATCATAATAATCACTTTTCTTTGCTTTTTCCGTGATTTTACCTCTTGAATAAATCATTCTGCCGCAATAAAAACATCCGCAATTACAATGAACCCAATTGTTTAAATATATTAAATTAAATTGTTCGCTGAAGTTTTCTTCTTCATTTTTTTCTTTAAGGTAATAACAATTGCTGCAGGGCGGATTTCCGTTTTCGATATTTTTAAAAAACTCTTTTTTTTTATTTAATAAATCTTTGCAATTTATATTTTTTATTTCATTTGCGTGAAAATAAATCGGCCCGAGGTTTTCCATAACACAGCAGCCGCGTATGTGATTTGGAAAAAATGTCAGAGTATTATTAAATTTTTCGCAAAATTTCATATATTATCAACCTTGTAATATAATTATAACAATTCATATATAATTTAAAACAGGTAAAAATGAAAAATAAACAGTTATTATTGGAAAATTATGAGAAAGCATACGGCAAAAAATTTGTTTGCAAGCGTCCGTTTGAACTTGTTGAAGTTGATTTGAACGGAGATGTTTATTTTTGTTACCCAAGATGTGATGATAATTCTTACAAAATAGGAAATTTATATCAGTCATCATTTGAAGATATCTGTAAAAGTGAAAAAGCCGTAATTTATAAAAAGGATATTTTAAATTCAAAATATTCTTATTGTAATTTTGAAAACTGTTCCGCTCCCGATAAAAATTTGTGTTTTGATGATTTTAATGCAGAAGAACTTATGAATATTGTTTATCCGAAAGAATTAAGGCTTCATCTTGATAATATTTGCGACGTTAAATGCTTTATGTGCAGGAAAGAATATATAGTTAAATTTGATAAGGAAAAAGAATTTAAAGAAATTTTAATCCCGCGCATTCTGAATATGTGCCAAAAAGCGGAAATTGTATTTATGAATGGGCAAGGGGAAGCATTATACAGCCCTTTAAATAAAGAGCTTATAAGTAAAATCGCACAGACTTATCCTAATATAAAATTTGATTTTTGTACGAACGGTTTAAAATGTAATAAAGAAAACCTGCAAAAACTGAATATAGAAAATCGTATAAAAAATATTTCGTTTTCCATACATGCAGCAAGCGAAAAAACATACAATAAAATTATTAAAGGCGGTAATTATAAAAAACTTAAGGAAAATATAAGTTATGCCAAATCTTTAAAATCTCAAAATCTTTTAGAAAGTATTTCTTTAAATTTTGTTGTGAATAAACTTAATTATAAAGAAATGATTGATTTTGCGAAATATGCCTCAGAAAATAATTTTACATGTTTTTTCTCTCATCTTCAAAATAGTCCTGCTATTGAGAATAATTATGATGAACTCTCATTTAAAAATCATAATCATAAAGACTATAAGAAGTTGTGTAAAATATTGCAAAATAAAATTTTCGATAATGAAAATTGCATATTGGATAATCAATTACAAGAGATAAGAAATGAAAAAATATCCCGGCCGAAATTTAATATGATAAAGCTTCTTTCATTTTTTTATAAGCATTAACGGAGTCTTGTAATTCAATAGCTTTATTAATATCTTCCAATGCGCCTTGCTTGTCATTTAAAGATTTTTTTACATTGCTTCTTGAAGCATAAAACATGTCGTTATTCTTTTCAAGCTCAATAGCTTTATTTATGCTTTCTAAAGCTGTTTTTAGATTACCTTTTCTTCTTTCAACTTCGCAGTCTAAAGCGTATTCAACAGCGCTTTTTTGTTTTTTATTAAAAATATTTTTTAAAAAATTCATAATTCACCTAATACTTTTTACAAGTTATTTTACATAATTGCTTTTATAAAATCAATATATATTTTACTTTTATAGGAACTTTTGCTAATATGAAATGGATATATTACATTTAAATAAAGGTGATTTTTATGAAATATAAATGTTGTGACGCGTTATTACACAAGTTAGCAATAAATCCGGATAATATTAATTTTTGCTGTTCACCTTATGATAATAAACTTCAATATTTAAATAATTATAACGGAGAAGTTATTGATATTGCTGATTACAGAAAAAGAAGAGAATATTACCTTAATATGTTTAAGTCCGGAAATATTCCCGAGGCTTGCCAAAATTGTTTCCATGTTGAAGAAAAAGATTGGGACGAGGAAATAGGTTTTAAATTTATATCAATATCTTCACGTACAAAATGTTCATCTTGTGATTGCTTTTATTGTATACAATCATTAGGGAAACCGGAAATAAAAAAAGAGTTAAATACTCGTCAATGCTGGGATATAAAACCTATTATCAAAGAATTATATAATGAAAACTTAATTTTAAAAGATTGTATATATATTATAGGCGGCGGAGAACCTACGGAATTTCCGCAGGATGAACTTGAGTATTTAATGCTTGTCGGTTTAATGTCTGATGTTCATATTCTTATTTTAACAAACGGTATTATTTATAATGAAAATATTGCTAAACTTTTGTCCGTAGGTAAAGTATCATTAAAAATAAGTATTGATGCAGGGACTAAAGCAACTTACCAAAAAATAAAAAGAGTAAATGCTTATGATAAGGTAATGACAAATATAAAAAAGTATTCGCAAGCCGCAAAAAATAATCCTAACGGTATAGTTGAAGCAAAATATATAATTTGTCCCGGGATAAATGATAATCTTAAAGAAGCTAAAGCATTTATTTCAAAAATCAAAAAAGCAGGTTGTAAAGGACTTGAAGTAGCACTTGAATACAGCTGGTTTAATTCAAATAAAAATAATCCGGTAAATGGGACGTTGAGAGAAACTCTTTCTTACTTCCGAGAAATTACTAAGAACGGATTTGGTAATTTCGGCGATGCAGATTCCTGGGTCGCAAGTAAATTGGAAGAGAAATAATTTATGAGATTTAAATGCTGCGAGTGGGCGCTATATCATCTGGTAATAAATTCTGAAGATTTGACATATTGCTGTCAATCGTTTGATAAAAAGTTAACTTTTTTGGAAAATTACCACGGCGAGCCTGTAGATATCGATAAATATTTAAAAGACAGAGAAGAATATATAGAAAAATGTAAAAAAGGAGATTATCCTGAAGTATGTAAGGATTGCCCGACATTAGAAGAACGTGATTGGGATGAAACACCGGGATTTATTGATGTATCTGTATCAAACAGAACAAAATGCAGTTGTGATTGTATATATTGTATAATTTCGGGCGGGGGCAGAAGCGAAATAAAAAAAGAATTAAATTCCCGTGAAGTTTGGGATGTAAAACCTGTTTTAAGCGCATTAAGAGATAAAAATATGTTTAAACGCGGCTGCCATTTTATCATCGGCGGTGGAGAATGCGCAGAATATCCTAAAGAAGAACTTAAATGGCTTATTGATTTTGTATTTTCCATTAACGGTTCAATTGAATTCTTAAGTGCGGGAATAACATATTCCGATGATATAACCAAGGCGCTTGAAAAAGGTGAAACCAAGTTAAAAGTCAGTGTGGACGCAGGTTATAAAAAAACTTGGGAAAAAATTAAACGTATTAAAGGTTTTGATAATGTTTGGAATAATTTAAAAAAATACATCAAGGCTGAAAAAAAGAACCCGAATGCTCATGTTACGATTAAATATATTATAATCCCGGGAATAAATGATAATTTAAAGGAAGTAAAAGAATTTATTAAAAGAGCGCTTAAAATCGGTTGTAAATCAATAGAAATTAATGTTGAATTTTTCTGGATGAATGAAAATTTTGATAAACCTATATCTGCCCAATTAAAAGAAGTTTTAAAATATTTTAAAAGCCTGCAGGATAAAAATGTTTATTTTTCGGGCAATATTAATTCGCATATTAAAAACTGGCTGAGCGATAATCTGAATTAATCTTTTCTTTTATCGCCGTAATGGTGGTATGTGTACAAATCTTTTAAAGTTTTATCAAAATACTTAAATTTAATTCTTGTTATTAAGTCTGTTATAAAGTTTCCTTTTTTTACTTGTTTTTCATTGACATTATGGAAGAAGAAACAATAAAATTCGGTAATAAAATTTTGTTTTAAGGCGAGATTATTCATTTTATAGGCAAGATTAATGAAGTAGTCGTCAATTTTGTAATTATTCATTCTGGAATATCTTGCGTCAATATCGATAATAAGATTTTGGACACCCAGCTTTTTTGCTATTTTAAGGAATTTTTTAAACTCGCCCATATTATCATTATAAGAAGGTACAATAATATATTTAAGCCTGATTGCGTCGCGCGATTTTTGAGTCAGTGCATATTTTTTGAGGTTTTCAATAACTTTATTAAATGAATCCGTTCTTTTTAGCTTTTTGTAAGTGTTTCTTGAACCGGAATCCAAAGAAACGATTATATAAGTAGTCGCTTCATCCATAGCCCTAAAAAGATTGTGAGAATACTTAATTGCATTAGTGGGAACAAAAACCCGCGCAAAATCATTTATGGCAAACAGTTCCAAAAGTTCATCGCACTCGCGGTATATTGTAAATTCACCGCCGCCTATATGGAATTCGCACCCCTTTCTTATAATTCCTTGTTCTTTATAATATTTTAAAATCGGTATAATTGAGTAGGTTTTTGTTGTTCGTTCCCATCTTTCATTGTTGTTTGTACAATAAATGCAGTCTGCATTACACATGGAAAAATGAGTAATTGTTATTTGGTCGATATAACGTTCATTATCCCAGTCTTTTTCCTCGATTTTGTAGCAGTTCCTGCATTCCGCCGGACAAGAGCCTTCTTTAAATATCTTGTCATATTTATCCATCCGATTGAAAAGTTCATCAGGCGGAATAATTTCACCCCAATAGTTATCTTGAATTAACGGAGGTATCTGTCCGTTAATTTGGTCTACCGGCGAAAAACAGCAAGAGGCAAGTATATTATTAAAAAAACACAATCCGTGTTTTATCAAATTACAGCTTTTGTACATAGTATAATCATCGTAGCATTGTTATGATTTTTTCTCAATAATATGTCCGAGAAAATTTCGCGTAAGGTTGCGACACTAGATTAATTTGTTTACCGTTTCCATAATTTTTTCGGTCGGTATTTCATCCATACAAGGAGCATAAAGCTCATCTGAATTTCTTAAATATTTACATTTCCTTCTGTTACAAGGAACACAATCCTTCGTTGAGGTTATGTTTATCCCGTTTGAATAACACCCCGTCCTCAATACGGGCATGGAACCGTACAAACCTATAGAATTTACTCCGAATGCCGTTGCAATATGCAATGGCCCCGAATCACCGGATATCATTAAATCAGCCTGCGAGATAATTGCGCAGGAATCAATAAGCTCCAATTCTCCGATAAAATTAACACTTCCCGGAATTCTGCTCAGAACGGAAAGTATTTCTTTATCTTCTTTTGCCCCGTTTAAAATAACGGTTCCGCCATATTTATTATATATTTCTTCTCCCAGCTTTACCCATTTTTCAATAGGATATGTTCTTCCCTGCCTTTTTGAAAAAACTCCGCCGGCATTTATAATAACGAACGGACGCGGAAAATTCTTTAAACGTTCTTTTGCATTGGATATTGTTTGTTCATTTAAGTATAATTTTAAATTTTTTTCCGGCATTATTTCGGGAAACGCTTTTAATCCTGTCTGCCAAAAATTAGTTACTGCATGGATTTTAAAGGTTTTTTTGTAAATATACTGTTTTTTTATCCCCGCAAGAAAAAGCATAAATTTTATTTTTAATGAAGGCTGTAAATTAATAGCTAAGTCATAATTTTCCAGTTTTATTTTGTTAATATAATCTTTTGTTTCAGCCGAGAAAAAATTAAATTTTGGATTAATACTCAAAACTTTTTCTAAATCGGGGTCATTTTCTATGAGGGGTCTTATCAGCTCTGAAGTTAAATAATGAATTTTAACATCCTTATAATGTTTTTTTATGGAGTGAAAAAGCGCACTTGTATGAACTACATCTCCAATTGCGCCTGTTCTGATTATTAAAATTTTATTGTATTTTTTGCCGTTCATAAAATTATGATAGCATGAGTAATAAATAATAGTATATATTATGAATTTTCAAGTATTTTTAATCTGTCCTGCCAAGACGGATGTGTTGAAAAATATTTTAAAAATTCAGGTGAATTTTCTTTTTCTTGAATTTTTTTAATAAAGTCTTTTCCGCCCTTATTTGAACCGTACATTTTTATAAGCATATTACTTGCATATATATCGGCATTTTTTTCTTGACTGCGCGAATGCGCCAAACTTTCTATATCGGTAATTCCATTTAAAATATTTGCCATAGAAGCGTTTTGACAACCTAAAGAAGATAAAGCCAATCCGATTAATATTTGTCTGCTGAATATTCTTAAATGGTCACGATGTGCGTAATGACCTATTTCATGCGCAAGAATAAATGCTAATTCATCATCTTTATATCTCTGCTTAAGAGTTTCGGATGTAATATATATTGTACCGTTTGGGAATATGCAGGCATTAACATTCGAATCTTCCAATATGAATATGGGAAAGTTAGATTTACCGCGTAAAGATTTATCTTTCGAAATTATTATATTTTTTATTTCGTTTAATTTTTCGATATTTTTATTATATTTTATATCAGGTCTCGGAGGGGAAGAATTAAAACTGATTAATCTTTCAACCTTCATTTGAGTTTTATCTGACATATTCGATATAAAAATATCGGAAATAGTTCCGAAAAATGCGATTATAAGAATTACGACAAATATTAAACCGCCCAAAAAAATTAATAAATTAAAGCCTTCATTTGTTTTGGAAACGTTAATATTATCATCTTGAATTAAGGCAGCTTGTAAATCTTCTCTATTTGTCATATGTAATCGCTGTTCCGTAAGCTATAATTGCACATTGCGGTACACTTTGCGGATGATAAATATTATTAACCATTAATGATTCGATTTTTGTGTTAACAATAATATTTGCATTGCCTGCTTTTTCTCTCATCCTTAAAATTGCTTCCCGCCTGCCTCTATCCATAACAGATTCATAAGAAGTTAATCTGCCGCCGAAAAAGTTTTTTATATCCGCAGCAAATTTTTTAAAATAATCTCCGCTGATAACAACTTCGCCCGTAACTAGTTCTACTGATTTTATGGGCTTGTTAGTTTTAAATCTTTTAGCTCCGTATGTAATTATAGGCTTTTTAATAAGTCTTATTTCACGTTCTTTTATTTTTTTATAATGATTTTTTTCAATCCTACTCCCTATCAACCAAGTTATGACAAGGATAACAAGTAATCCAAAAATATCTGCCATGAAATTAACCTTCTATTTTTTCAAGTTCAACAGCGGTTCCGTATGCATAAACTTCTGCAGCACCTGAACTAACGGAAGAAGTAGCAAGTCTTACATTAATAACTCCGTTGGCTTTTAATTTTTTAGCCTGCTCAATCATACGATTAATGGCTTCATCTCTGGCTTCTTTTAATAATTCCGTGTATGCTTTAAGCTCTCCGCCAATTACATTTTTAAAACCCGCACCGATATCTTTGAAAACATTTTTTGCTCTAACGGTACTACCTGAAACCATACCGCATTGAGCTTTTATTCTCATTCCCGGAACTGATTCAATGTTTGTTACTATCATGTTAATACTTCCTCCTAATACCTGTTTAATAAAATTTTAGATTTTTGCAAAGAAGTATTAAACATTCAAATAGTTGATTTTTTAGTTCACAATTTGCAGTTCTTTTGTTTCAATAAACTTAACTGCGGAATTAGCTGCAACAGCACCGTCGGCTGCAGCTGTTATAACTTGTCTTAACGGGGTATTTCTCACATCCCCGGCGGCAAATACCCCCGCCTGTGAAGTCTGCATATTTACATCGGTTTCTATAAACCCTTGTGCATTCTGTTTGATTTGACCGTTGAACATTTCCGTATTCGGATTACATCCTATATAAATAAATACTCCGTCTGTACATAATTCTTTATTTGTATGACTTTTTAAATCTTTATAAATTATTTTTTCAACACAAGTATTACCGCATATTTCAACAGGTGCTGCACATAAAATAAATTCAATTTTATCGTTTTTACAAGCACGATTGCAAATAATTTTATCCGCCCTTAAACAATCACGTCTGTGCATTATGTATACTTTTTTGGCAAATTTGGTTAAGTACATTGCTTCTTCTATTGCAGAGTTGCCTCCGCCTATGACAACAACGGTTTTATTCTTATAAAATGCACCGTCGCAAACAGCGCAGCAGCTAACACCCCTTCCTTTAAATTCCGCTTCTCCCGGGATGTTTAGCTTTTTTGCCTGCGCGCCTGTTGCTATTATTACTGTTTTTGATTTAAATATCTTATCACTGCTTTCAATCTCTTTTATTTCCGGCAAAAGATTAATTTTTTGAATTTCTGTCATCGGAAATTTTTCAACACCAAATTTATCTGCATGCTCTTCAAATTTTTCCATTAATTCAAATCCGAAGAGCATGCAGATAAAT
>CANPXC010000069.1 GCA_947585605.1 Candidatus Gastranaerophilales bacterium
GAATCTACTTTTGAAACGGATTTATTATATCCAATCCTGCAAAAAGTATCTGATATGTCAAAAGTTCCTTATAAAAAGGACAAAAAGACGGATATTTCTTTAAGAATAATAACAGACCACGCAAGGTGCGTAACATTTATGATTAATGACGGAGTTTTGCCGGGTAATGAAGGCAGAAGCTACGTATTAAGAATGATTTTAAGAAGAGCGCTAAGACACGGTAAAATCTTAGGTTTAGAACTTCCTTTCTTAAATGAAATTGTTGATACCGTTATAAATCAATATAAAGAAACATATCCCGATTTATTAAAAAATGCGGATAAAATCAAATCCGTAATAAAACAGGAAGAAGAAAGATTTAAGATTACATTAGACCGGGGCTACAAGCTTTTGGAAGATTTAATGCAGAATAATAAAGTTATAGACGGAGAAAATGCATTTAAACTTTATGATACATTCGGTTTTCCGCTTGAGCTGACGGTTGAAATAGCAGCTGAAAAAGGAGTAACAGTTGATACTCAAGGCTATAAAGCGGAAATGCAGAAGCAAAAAGACAAAGCAAAAGCTGCTGCGCATAAAATAAGCCTTACTGATGACTTAGTTTATGTTGATGTGGAAAATAAATTTGGTTCAACCGACTTCTTAGGCTACGAAAAAGACACTGCCGAGGCTAAAATTATAGCTATAATTGAAGCGGGTGACTTTATTGATATTATGCTTGATAAAACACCGTTTTATGCAGAATCGGGCGGTCAGGTTGGTGATACCGGTATAATAGAGGGCAAGAACTTTAAAGCGGAAGTTTTAAATACCTTTAAGGTAAATAAGCTCTTTGTACACCGTGTACAGATGATTAACGGAGAGGCTAAAGTCGGTGATATTGTTAATGCTTCTATTGATACGGAAAGAAGAAAGGAAATAACAATTCACCACTCAAATGCACACTTAATTCAGGCGGCTTTAAGGAAAGTGCTTGGGGAGGAAGTACATCAGGCAGGTTCTTTTGTAGAAGAAAACAGAACGCGTTTTGACTTTACATTCCCCCGCGCCATGACAAAAGAAGAAGTTCAGGAAGTTGAAGACATTGTTAATAAATGGATAGCCGATGATTTGGAACAGACAACCACCATAATGAATATAGAAATGGCAAAAAAATCGGGAGCTATGGCTTTATTTGGCGAGAAGTATGATGAAGATGTAAGAGTAGTTAAAATGGGCGAAATTTCATCGGAATTATGCGGAGGTACTCATGTTAAATCAACGGGGCAAATCCGTTTAACCAAAATATTATCGGAATCAGCCGTTGCTGCAGGAACAAGAAGAATTGAAGCGGTATGCGGTAATGCTGCATTAAAAATCCTTACAAGAAAATCCGAAATTGTGGATAAAATGTCGCAATCATTTAAGGTCCATTATGATGAACTCGGTGAAAAAATCATGAAGCTTGCCGTTGATAATAAAAACTTACAAACAGAAATTGAAAATTTAAAAGCGGAACAAGCAAAAACCAAGTTTCAATCTTTTATATCAAAAGCGCAGAATATCAACGGCGGGAAGCTGTTTATATCTGAAATTGAAGCATTTCCAAATAATCTTGTTAAATTGGGGTGTGAAATGTTATCGGCGAAACTTGGCGAAAGCATTGTAGTTTTGGCTTCCGTTGATGAAGACAGGATAACGTTTGTTGTAAAAGTATCCGAAAGCTTTATTAAAAAGGGAATAAATGCGGGTCAAATTGTAAATACGCTGGCTCAAGCTACGGGAGGTAAAGGCGGGGGCCGTCCTAACTTTGCTCAGGGCGCCGGAAAAGACAAAACGAACCTTAGGACCGCTTTATCAGAACTTGAAAAACAGATAAAACATTCTTTATAATTCTTAAAATATTATTTGTTAGGTGTAATAAGCAGGCTGCCGCAGCGATTTAGCATGTATCAAAGGGCAGCTTGTTTTATGTTCGGAAATATTTTCTTTTTGCATTTTAAATTCTGATTTTTTTAGCGGTTTAATCATCATATCATGCCCGTCAACCATTCTTATATCACCGATAATGGCGATAATAACAAGCACTGTAACAAATATGTACCATATAATATTTTTCATATAAATTTCTCCCATGCATATATTATTATTTTTCAAAAAATAAGTAAATATGTATTTTATGCCCAATAAGACTACATACAAAATTTAATTTATATTTAAAAATATTAATATGACTAAGTATAATAATAAACTTGAGAATTTTGGAAAAAATATAGCAAAATTCAGAAAACAAAAGAAATTAACGCAAAATCAACTTGCTGAAATTTTGGATATTTCAAGAGAACATCTCGCTAAAATTGAAACGGCAAAAAGAGGAATAAGTATAAATTTGCTGTTCAGAGTAAGCGAAGTATTGGGAGTTCCGGAAAAAAAGTTTTTTGATTTTGGTTAAAAAATCAATTAGGGTTGATTTTTTTATTTCAGCGATTAATAATTTAATTGTGTAGTGAATTTGCTGTACAATTAAATTGAAAATTTAAAAAACAGATAACGCGGGATGGAGCAGTCTGGTAGCTCGTCGGGCTCATAACCCGAAGGTCAGTGGTTCAAATCCACTTCCCGCAACCATATAAATTAAAGACTTTTGGTTTTTCTGCCGAAAGTCTTTTTTTGTTTAGCCCCCTATTAGCCCGCCTTTTATATCTGATATTGCTTTATTTACAATCTCTCAAAAAGTTAAATTATTTACACACCCATATAAGTTATTTTAACCAGCTTTTATGATACCGGATTATATTACGGTTGTCCGGTATGTGAAATAAGACCGCCTGTTACAGGGAGATTAACTCCTGTGATAAAACTTGAATCATCTGAAGCCAGAAAATAAATTGCTTTTGCCGCTTCTATTGGTTCACCTATTCGTTTCATAGGATTAATTTCTATATGAGGTTCTAAACTGTTTTTAATAAGCGGAGTTCTAATTGCACTCGGACAGATACTGTTTACCCTTATATCAAATTTAGCATAATCTAATGCCATAGCTTTTGTTAAATTTACAACAGCACCTTTTGCTGCATTATATACGCTCATCATATAATCTCCTGCTAATCCGGATATTGAAGCAGTATTAACAATTGTTCCGCCGCCGTTTTTAATCATGTCAACAATAAACAATTTGCACATATAGTAGATGGACTTGACATCAGTATTAAATAGTGCATTCCATTCATCTTCTGTTGCTTCATGTAAGTATCCGTGAAGTATAATTCCTGCATTATTGACAATCGTATCAATTTTTTCAAAATGTTCAGATACGTATTTATATAGATTTTCCATTTCATTCCAATTAGAAACATCTGTTTTTTGGAAACAAAAATTATTTTTGTATTTTTCTTGTAACTCATTTAAAAATTCGGTATTTTCAATTTTATCGACCATAATAACATACCAGCCGTAATCTAAAAATAATTCTGTGCAAGCTTTACCTATACCGGATGAAGCCCCTGTAATAATTATATTTCTCATAATGAATCCTTTCTTTTTAAATAAGGAAAATTTATTGTTTAAATCAATCCAATGTATATTTCACATAAAGTTGAAGATATTTATTAATTTATAAAATATTGTAAATATGTACATCCCCAAATAATAAGAAATTAGAAACTATTTATTTTTTCTATAAATTTTAAAAACAATAAGTTTTAATGATAAAATTGTTACCATCTTCTTTTAAAAATTCAAAAGAAATAGTGCCTAATGCTATTAATAAAGTTCTAATATCGGCAGGGAAGGTTTATTTTCAACGTAATCGTTTAATATATCATATTATTGTATGTTTATTTTTTTCGATTTATACTCAACTTGGAGTTTTGAGCCTGTATGAAATCGAGTTTAAAGAAATTTTCCATTATAATTTTGACGAATATAATTGTATTTCTCGGAATATTTACTATTTTAAATAAATATGTTTCAAGCCTGGATAATGTATGTGATATTTCCAATCTTTTAAATAAAATGAATTATTTTAAGAGAGATTTGAATGTAAATTCAATTAATATCGATAAATATGATGTAGAAAATTGGAACGGAAAACTTTTGGAATTGAATAACGATAGTTTTAATGAATTTTGCGGGGAAAAAAGAGTAGAATTTGGAGAAGACAAAAATTATACAAAGCGCCCGATAGTTATTTTGGGAGGCTCTTATGCATACGGTCATGGTTTAAAGAAAGAAAATACTTTTCCATATTTGCTTTCTAAATATACCCAAAGACCGGTTTATAATTTTTCCGTATGCGGTATAGAAGGTTTAACCAGTGTGAAATATCTTTTAGACTATATCTCTATGGGAGAAGAATACAAAAATAAAGTTTCCAATCCGGAATATTACATTTATGTGTATATGCATGATCACATAAACAGATTTCTGAATATTAATTTCTTATACATATATTACGAAAATTTTTTTGAAGTTCATAATAAAATATACAAAAGATTATTAAGGTTTCCGGTTATAAAATTAGTATGTACTTATTGGCAATTCAATAAATTAATAAATAAAAAAAGTAAATCTCAGGTTTTGGATATAGAAGAAAGCTCTAAATTTTTAAAGAAAATTATTATATATATAAATGAAGAATTGAAAAAAATAAGTCCTGATTCAAAATTTATAATTCTTTTATATAACTCAAAAAATTTCGAATTGTATAATCCTGTTAAAATAATGTTTGATACAGAAATAATAAATTCCAAAATTTGGGATGAACTTGAAAAAGAAAATGATATAAAAGTATATAGAACTAAAGACATAACAGGTTTTGTATTTAATAAAGATTATTGTTTGCAAAGAGATATAGCACCTACTCACCCGAATGAAAAAGCTTGGGCGATTTTAACTCCTCTCTTTGCTGAAAAATTAAATTAAATAAGGGGGGGGAAAAAATAACAGATCTTTTGACAATTTTGATTAGAGTTGAGCTAACAGTGAGAACCTGACAAAGCTATAATTACTGTTAAATCTTATTTTTAGTAATTAGTCCATTATGGTATAATATATAAAAAATTACAAAATAAATTTGAAAATATATTAATTTAACATTAGAAAAGGGGCTTTATGATTAATTTAAGAATAAATATTTATGCTCTTATTTTGAGCTTTATTCATATATTTATTGTTAATTTATTCTTTATAAATTTTCCTGAATGTGTTGAACCAACTGCGAGTCTCTTATTTAAACTGAAAATTATTTATTTGCTGGCAAAAATTTTTTCATCTGTTTTAACTATTTTCTTATATCAAGCTGTATTCCGCTGGATTGAGGAGCTAAAAAACAAAAACAGCATAGTTATACAATATACGAAATATGCTTCTACATATATAATTATTAACCTTATTCTAATGATGATAATATTTCCTGCCGTATCTTTTTTTCCGGATATCCAAACTACAATCAGCAATATAAATTATGTTAACCCGTATATATTAATGCCTACGTACATAAATATTAATTTGTTATATCATATTATTCCTTCTCTGTTTGGAATTGTTTTTTTAAATCTAATAATTTATTCTGTTATATATGCTTATGTTATTTATAATTCTAAAAAATATATTTCTTCTAAATATTATAAATTACTTTATATTCCTTTTTTTATTCCCGTATTTTTGGCATATAATCAAATTCCGAGAAACTTAGTTATTGCTTCATGGCTTTTCATATTTGTATTCTCTTATATATACTTTAATAAAGAAAAAAAGGATGATACTCTAAAGTTACCGATATTTTTTGGCTTCTTAGCCGCTTATTTTGTTAATTTTAGAGCAGAATTTTTTCCTTTATTATTTCTGTTCCCTCTATTGGTCTTTTTTTATAAGATTTTTACAAATAAAAAATTTATAATTTTCCTTGTTTCTTTTATTCTTATGCATAGTTCATTAACGGTTTTACAAAATACTTTTTATGCAAAAGATTATTATAAAATGGAAAACTATAGTTTTATATTTATGACATTATCCAGTGATGTTTCAAGAATAAATCAACAAGATTTGGCATATATTAAAAAGTTATTCCCAAATATTGATAAGTCCGATATTACAGTTACTCCTATCGATAAAAAAGAATATAAGAATATGATATTAATTGCAAAAAAGGTACTTATAAAAAATTATTTTTACATAGCTTCCGCTAATTTAAATAGTTATTACGAACGAATGAATGATTCTGATTTTCTACATTTAAGACCCAGTTTAGCTAAATATTATTATCCTGATTTCAGTCAGTTATTTAATAAACTTTATCCGACAAAAGAAAAAATAATGTCGCCAATTTTGTACGGTTCGACTGATTATACGGTTTCTAAAATATATAAAATTTTTTATAAAATGTATTTCAATTTTGCTGTTATTTTATGTTTATTAATTGGCGGAATATGTTTAAGAAAAGGTCTATATGTATTTATTTCCCTAATTTTATCTTGGATATGTGCTTGTGTACTTGCCGTTGGATATGTTGTTCCGTTTATATATTTTTATGTATTTATGTTTTGCGGTTATGTATTCTTTTTTATGTTCTTGGCGGATTTATTTGCAAAGATAAAAATAAAGAATAAAAATACATAAGTAATCTTAATGTTGCGGCGGCGGATTATATTCCTTATAATTATATTCAAGGAGCGCTTATGGAAAAGATATTACTTTTTATACCATGTTATAATTGCGAGAAAGAAATCGTAAAAGTATTATCATCTTTAAAAGATGATTATTTCTCGGAGGTGCTTGTTATCGATAACGGCAGCAAGGACGAAACGCTTAACAGTGCCGTTGAATTTTCAAAAAATTCCCGTCTCAATATAACGGTTGTTCAAAATAAAGAAAATTATAATTTGGGCGGTTCTCATAAAGTTGCTTTTCAATATGCGATTGATAATAACTTTGATTATTTGATTGTTCTTCACGGGGATAATCAGGGTGATATTAATGACATTAAAAATATTATGGAAAGTAAATTGTACAGAAATTATGACTGCTGTCTCGGCGCAAGGTTTATGAAAGGTTCTAAACTTGTTAATTATTCAAAAATAAGAATAATCGGAAATATTGCCTTTAATATTCTTTTTTCTTTGTGTTTATTTAAAAACTTAAAAGACCTCGGCGGAGGATTGAATATCTACAGCGTTAATATGCTGAAATCAAGATTTTATTTCAAATACCCAGATGCTTTGACTTTTAATTACGTTATGACATTGGCTTTGGATTTTTATAAAACTAAATATATGTTTTTCCCTTTGACTTGGAAAGAAGAAGGTCAGGTCTCAAACGTAAATATTGCAAAACAAACTTTAGAATTATTTTCCGTTTTGTTTAAATATCTTCTTAATAAAAAGAATTATATAAATTCGGAGCTAAGAACAAAACGGTTTGAAAAATACGAGTTCAATTATATATATTCAAAAAGCATTAATTTACCTAAATAATAAAGTAAATGACAATAAGGATAATGATGTAAAGCAGCTATATTTAAGTAGATTAACGCGCATAAGATTTTTACTTTTTTTACATCATAATTGTTTTCTTCAAGCCACTTGTAAAAATAATTTTCACATTCAATCAGAATTTCTTTTCTTTCAAAAGAAAAATTAATTATGTTTTCGGTTTGCTCAACACTGTATTTGTTTTTAACAATAAGTTCATGGCAAATAATCAGTCCGTGCAAAAGTTTTGCCAAATCGTAGTAAATATCGCCCATTGTTAAAAAAGTTCCGAAATTCTGCCTCCAGTCAAGGAAACAAAATGAATTATCGCTATCGTTATATAAAATATTTTCAAAATGAAAATCACCGTGAAATCTCCCCGGTAAACCTTCATAAATTTTTTCATTGATTAATTTTATTAAATCCGATAATTTTGGTATCTCTTTTCCGTTTATAATTGTTTTTTCATCTTTTTGATTGAAGGTTTTATAATATAAATCCATTCGTTTTAAAGTTTTATCTTTATAAAATTTTCGGCATTCCGCCAAAAATGCCGTTCTTTCTTCTTCGTTAAGAGTTTCTTTTTTCCAAAATTCTTTTGAATATTCCAATAATTTTTTAAAAATATCTATATCTTTTATTTTGGATAATACGGTTCCTTTTACTTTCTTATATAAATACATGTTTTCCGTATAATTCTCTATTTTTGGAATATAACCATTCAAATAATTGCTGCGCTTGACTCTATCAGATATAAAGTTTTTATCATCGGAATATTTTATTACCTTATCTGAAATAAACCATATTGCTTCATTCGGTTTTATTAAAATGTTGGGAGAATTTTTATCTTTAAAATATTCTTGAGCTTTCTTTAATGCTTCTTTATTTCCCGTATCAAACCAATTGAATTTTTTTGCATATAATTCGTTTTCTTCGGCAAACTTTATTAACGGATACGTTTCGCCCAAACGAATTATTTCTTTTTCGTCTCCGTTATGCATATATTTCCAAAAATCCCGCCAATTTTTTATTAAAGCCAAACCGATGTAAGGTTTAAGATTATCTGCTTTTTCCCCTTTATCCGCTATTTTTATGACTTTGTCGTTGCTTACGCTTAACTTCCTGTATTGATTATCGTTAATGCCGTTGCCCCAGCCCGCAATATTCTTATCGGGATACGGAATATCATCCGTGACTATCGTGTCGCAGGAACAGAATATAAAAGGTTCCTGCAGATATTTTTCACAGGACAAAACGGTTAGGCCCAAGCCGGAACCTTCTCCTTCATATTTTTCAACGGTAGCATAAAAAAATGTCCTGTCAGGATAAGCCAATGTTAAAAATTGCTTGACAAGTTCGCCTTTGTATCCTAACGCTATTACAAATTCGGCATTTTCGGGAAACATTTCGATTATTCTTGCTAAAATTGGTTTGTTTTCAATACTCACCAATGATTTATTTAAATACTTGGTTAAATCCTCAAGCCTTGAACCTGTTCCCGCCGTTGGTATCAGTACTTTATATCTTCTATTCCCTGTTGTAGTCATCTTTTAATCTTACCGTATCATCAGTTTGCGGGGTGCTTGCTTCTAAATATATGCTTGTTGTTATTGCTTCCATTCTGTGGATAATTAACGGCTCTATTGTTATAACATCGCCTTTTGTGTATATTTTTGAAGTCAGATTGGTTTCTTTATCACCCTGTGTAATTTTTAATTGTCCGTCTAAAACGTATATTGTTTCTTTCTTTTTGTTGTGATATTGCAAAGAACATCTGCAGTTTTCATTCATTGTAAGCCGTTTTAACATATATTGTTGATTTATTTCAAGTATTTCCTCTTGCCCCCATGGCTTTTGGATTATTTCAGGCATAGTTCTTCCTTTTTATTTTTTATATTTAATATTTCAAAGTATTCTATATATTGTAAAATATTTTCTTTTACCTGCTCTTTCAAATATGTATCAATGTCTATATTAATCTTTTTTTGAGCTTTATCTTTTAAAATTAAAAATTTATCGTTTGAAAAAATATAATGCCCCGCAATTATTGCTTTATCTCTTTTACTT
>CANPXC010000070.1 GCA_947585605.1 Candidatus Gastranaerophilales bacterium
TACATTAAATGAAGTTGAAAAAGAAATAACAGAACTTCTTGCCCAGCGTCACAATATAGGGAAAAATCAAGTTAATGATTTTGAAATCAGGAACTCGGCAGAATTTCAGGAAAAAATGAAATCAACCGTTCAAACTTTTGCAATACTGCTTGCTTCAATAGCTTCGGTATCCTTGCTTGTAGGCGGAATAGGCATAATGAATATAATGCTCGTCTCCGTAACCGAAAGAACAAAAGAAATCGGTATAAGAATGGCAATAGGAGCAAGAGCGTCGGATATAAGACAGCAATTCTTAATAGAATCCTTTATGCTGTCTATGATTGGAGGATTAATCGGCGTTCTTACGGGTATTTTAGGAGCTAAATCCGTAGAATTTTTCTCTGAAGGTATGAGTGTATCCATTTCACTGTTTTCAATATTCTTATCGCTCGGATTTTCGGGACTTGTCGGTATAGCCTTCGGTTATTATCCCGCTTATAAAGCCTCTCTTTTAAATCCTATTGAAGCATTAAGATATGAATAATTTTCCAAGTATATTTTTTTAACTTATAATTAAATTATGAATATTATAAAAGAATTAAAAAATAAAGTAATAATATCAGTGCAGGCAATGCCGGATGAACCTTTATATGACGAGATTGCATTAACCGCAATGATGAAATCGGTAATAAACGGCGGTGCTAAAGGATTAAGGCTTGCAGGTTCAAGAGATGTAGCTAATGCTAAGAAACTATTTAATGTGCCTGTTATAGGATTAACAAAACCCGATAAATTACCGGAAAATTGGAGAGAAATTGTTTATATAACTCCGACATTGAAAGAAGTTTACGAGCTTATAAATGCGAATGCGGATATAATTGCAGCTGACGCCACTATGCGTCCTCGCCCGAAAGAAAGTTTACAGGAAATTGTTAACTGCATTAAAGCTCACAATAAGCTTGCAATGGCGGATATATCTACATTTGAAGAAGGTGTAAAGGCAAGAGAACTTGGTTTTGATATAATTTCAACCACATTGTCAGGTTATACACAATATTCGGTTTCAAAAGATGACAAACCTGATTTCGAACTGTTAGAAAAATTGGTTAAAGAACTTGATTGCCCTGTAATACTGGAAGGCAGAATTTGGGAGCCGAAAGAAGCAGATAAAGCATTTTCAATCGGTGCGCACTCTGTTGTAATAGGTTCTGCGGTAACAAGACCTCAGTTAATAACCAAAAGATTTTGT
This sequence comes from Candidatus Gastranaerophilales bacterium, assembly GCA_947585605.1. Taxonomy (GTDB): domain Bacteria; phylum Cyanobacteriota; class Vampirovibrionia; order Gastranaerophilales; family Gastranaerophilaceae; genus Avigastranaerophilus. The sequence goes on from CANPXC010000070.1 coordinate 1,229, forward strand.
CAAAGGGGATAAACGGAAATATGAAAAAAATATTAGCAATAGACGCGGGCGGAACTAAAATAACCTGTGCAATAATTAACGAAAACGGAGAAATTATAAACGAGGTAGAAAAATATTCCACCCCTAAAAAAATAAATGATTTAACACAATTATTCAAAGATATAATAACAAAACACGAAACAAATATAGATATGACGGCATTTGCAACAGCCGGCGCCGTCAATATAAGCAATACAAAAGTTGAGTCTTCAACTCCAAATATGCCAGACGGCTACAATCAATTGGATTTTTCAACACTAAGCAAAAAACCTGTATTTGTGGAAAATGACGCAAATGCCGCAGCGTGGGCGGAATACAAAACAGGCTCTGCGATAGGGGAAGATAATTCAATCACAATAACACTTGGAACAGGCGTTGGCGGAGGTTTTATAGTAAACGGTAAATTGCTGAGAGGTAAATCCGGCAGAGGGGGCGAAGTCGGAAGCATGAAAATCAACGGCAAAGGCAGGATATGCACCTGTAAAAGAACTGATTGCTGGGAAAGTTATGCTTCAGGCACAGGACTTAAAGCCACTGCTCAAGAAACTGCCATATCAGATAATTCTTTTAAAACAAGTATATTTAATTCAAAAAATCCTCAAGATATTACCACTTACGATATTATTGAAGGTTTAAATCAAAATGATGAATATTCAAAAAAAGTTTTTAACATTTGGAAAAAAGATTTAATTACCGGACTTATAAACATAACCAATATTTTTGACCCTGAAAGTATAATAATTTCGGGCGGAATGGGGAAATTCATTAATACGGAAGAAATTGAAAAAACTGTTAACGATGAAATTGTAGTATCTCCCGTTAAAATAAAACTTGCAAAAGCAGGCAATTACGCAGGAATGATAGGCTGTGCATTATTAGCAAGCGAAAAATTTTAGACATAAAATTAAAATTAAGATATAATTTAAAAAAATGAGGTTTTTATGAAAATTGTTTTAATTATTTTATGTTGGATTTTAGCTGTATTCAGCTGCTGGTTTCCGTTTGCTTATTATCACAGCGACATTGATAAAAAAGAATTAAAAATCAGCCATATTTTAGTAAACACCGAACAAGAAGCTATAGATATAAAAAAACAAATTGAAGAAGGTAAAGCTTTTGAAGAAATGGCGGAAAAATATTCACTTTGCCCTTCAAAAGAACAAAAAGGCGACATTGGTTATAATGCAAGAGGCAGTTTATTAAAAGAAGTGGAAAATGAAGTTTTTAAACTTAAATTGAATACTATTTCAAATCCCATTAAATCATCACAAGGCTGGCATATTATTAAAATTACCGGAATTAAATATTTTTCCGATAAAGAAAATTTTAATAAAAAATACTTTGTTTACTAATTTTAATAGTTTTAATATTAAATTGAATAAATTTTATTTTTTATATATAATCCTACTAGCAAGTAATAAAGGATAAGTTATGACAAGAAATCAACTTCCGGAAGGTGTAGGTAAAAAGATAGTTGAAGCATTAAAAAGACAAGCTGAAGCAGATATTTCTCCGTTGGATGAAGAAATGACTTCTATTGATAATCCCCTTCCGCTGACAAATATTGAAAATCTGACTGAAAATAAGTTAGAGGATTTAAATGCCGAAAGTAATCAAAATGAAGATTTAATTATTGAAGAAGAAACTCCGGTTTTACAAGAAACAATTCAATTAAAAGAAGAAAATAAAGATGAACTGTTGAATGAACCTTTATTTACTCCTAATGAAGAATTGAAATCGGTTGCGAAACCTGCAGCAGAACCTGTTATAGAACCTTTAACCGCTGCACCAAAACAAGAAAAAGTTGAACCAATATTCTTTAACAACAATATATCTTTAAATCCGGAAAAAATAGAAAATAAAGTTATGCAAAAAACAAACCAAATCAGCATGCCTGCAAACGTGGCAACATTAAGAAATTTAATATTAAGCCTGCCTTCAGGTGTTACCAAACAAACAGGTGCGCAAATAATTAAGCAGACTTTTGAAGCTATGGGGCTTCCCATGAACAGTGTTTTAAAAGAAGCTCAAATGTTTCAGGAAGAATTAAACAGTTCTTCAAGAGAATATATGATTAAAATTCAAGAATACAAAACAAATATTATGCAATTAGAACAATCTGTTCAGGAATATCAAAAGAATATATCACAAGTAAATGATTTAATCAGTTTGTTTTTAATTGCTGATAAATAATTAAATTTTATTATTAACACCGTACCCGAAAAGAGCGAAATCGTATTTAACAGGGTCAACGGGGTCAAAAGATTTTAAATTATTTGTAAGTTCGATAACGCTGTTATAAGCGTTATCGTTTCTTTTTAGGAGTTCCAGTTTTCTGCTTATTTTTGCGACATGGGTATCTAGCGGGATTAAAAGCTCCGATTTCGGGATAAAGTTCCAAATTCCGATGTCTACACAGCTTTTACGTACAAACCATCTTAAAAGCATATTCATTCTTTTTAATGCACTTTTTTTGGCAGGATTAGGCAGTAAGTGATAAAATCCTTGTGTTACTTTATTTTCATCAACTCTGGAATAAAAATAATCAACCACACCTTGAAACATATCCCATATATTTTGAGTTTGAGAGTATGAATATTTAAAAAGACTTTCCAACGACTCTTTTTCAGAATATAAAATATGTAATATCCTTAAAATTTCAATAAAATCGCAATCTTTGGAAAACCTGTAACCGCAATTTTTTATATTATTATCTTTAAAATCAAATGCTTTAATGTAATTGAAAGGTTCATTATTCATAATTTCAAAAATATAATTAAGCTTTGAAATAAATACTTCCCGTTTCCCGTAAGCAAATACGGAAGCGATAAACCCTGCAATTTCAATATCATTTTTACCGCTGAATTTATGAACGAACTGAACAGGGTCATCTTTAACAAAATCAACGGTTTCATAACGCTTTGCATAATCATCAAGCAAGGTTTTAATCATTTCTTAACCTTTCAAAATATTGCTTAAGCAGTTCGGAACATTCATTTTCCAAGATACCGCCTTTAACCTCGGCATTATAATTCATAATCTTGCGCATATCTGATTTTGAGCCGAATGCACCGTTTAGCATGTCATAAGCGCCGAAATAAACCTTATTTATTCGTGCTTGAAGTATTGCGCTTGCACACATAGGGCAAGGCTCAAGCGTAACATATATTTCACAATCATTTAAACGCCAATTTTTAAGTTTTTTGCATGCTTCCTGCAAAGCAATCATTTCTGCATGAGATACAACATTTTGATTTTTTTCGCGTTCATTAAGCGCTTTAGCAATAATTTTTCCGTCTTTGACAACAACAGCTGCGATAGGAATATCCTTTCCCGAATTTTTTGCCATATCAACAGCTTTTTTCATAAATTCAATTTTCATCACTTACCTCTTTATACAACGGTAAAACAATTTTAACGGAGAAAACATTATCAGCCGTGGATTTTAAATGTACACTACCGTTCATAGCCTCAACTAATCCTTTAACAATGTATAGCCCTAAACCGGTTCCTCTTGTTGTTCTTGTTGTTTTATCATCAATTCTGATAAACTTATCAAATAGTGTATTTAAAACTTGCTTATCAATATAATCAGCTTGATTTATTACTTTTATGACAGCTTTTTCCTTTTCACATTTAGCTTTTATTACTATCGGGGTATCAGGATATGCATATTTATTGGCATTTCCCAAAAGATTTATTATTACTTGTTCCAAACGGTCTTTATCAGCATATATATCAGGAAAATCACTTGTTATATTATTTTCAATCTCGCGTGTTTCAATATTTTTTACGGAATAAATTGAATTTTCAATAGCATTTAGAAGGTTTACCCGCTCAAAATTTATATTTAACTTAGCGCCTTCAATATCGGGAATTACAAGTAAATCTTCAATCATACGGGATAATCGTTCCGATTGCTGTTTGATTATTAACAAAGATTTATGTTTGGTTTCTTCATCTATTTCAATGTCTTTTCTTAACAATCTGGAGGTATAACCTCTGATACTTGTTAAAGGAGTTCTTAACTCATGGCTGACCGTATCAACAAGGTTGGAACGAAAACTATCGAGCTGTTTAAGCTCTTTATTTTTTTCTTTTAATTTTTTGTAGGAAACGTTAATTTCATTAATCATGCCGTTAAATTCTTCGGAAAGAAATATAATTTCTCTGGGGGTAAAAATATTAGTTAAAGGAGTAATAGTTTTTTTATAATTCCCTCGGGAAACTGCAATAATCCCCTTAAACAGCTGCCTGATGTTAAAATACAAATAATAACTGTATAAAAGAGTTAAAAATAAAGTAACTGCCGCCGCAATTAAAAATGCCGCAAGAATTTTCAGTCTGGCTTTGTTGATTGTTGATTGAGTCAATTCTTTTGTGGTATTAACAATAACAATAAGACCTATATTATCCATTTTTAAATAAACTCTCGGTTGATTTTTAATTGTTTCAAACCTTGTTACAATATTATTTACAAGGTTTACAGGAAGCTGTTTGATACTTTTTTGAAAATCCTGTTCATCAAAATTGTGCGCAAAAACAAGCTTCCCCGTCATATCAACAATATACACTCGTCTTGCGGTTTCATCCTGTATATTAGAAAAAATATTATCCTTGATAAGTTTTGTATTGACTTGCGCTTTTAAATATTTATCATCATGAATTTTCTTAATAAGCCATAATTGCTCTGTTTCGGAATTATATATAATATCTTTATCAAAATTAAATTCGGGATTTTCGGAAGGTCTGATTATTTCAAAATCTTTAAAAATTTCACTGTTAATTGATAAATCCTGCAAATACAAATTTTTTTGATTATCGGAAGGAATATGTTTAAGCGAAATAATAATTTCATCAAGCCTGTTATTATCGGAATTAAGTATGGAAGAAATATTATTTTCAATAATTTTAGCAATAATTTGAGCGCTGTAACCGAGTTCACGTCTAAGCGAATGCTGGCTGACATTATTTATTACAAACCAAGAGATAACAGAGGGAAATAAAACCCCGATTAAAGAAATTATAATAATTTGCTCAACAATTTTTAATCTCTTAAACTGCATTATATTTCCTTTTAATCATCCTCAGCACCGCAAGGAGTAAGTTTATAGCCAACATTTGTAACCGTATGAAGATACTCGGGAATTTTTGGATTATCCTCAATTTTTTGTCTTAAACCGCCGACATGAACCCTAAGCATTCTTACATCATCATCGGAATTATATCCCCATACTTCATTAAGCAATACAGCAAGCGTTACCGCATTATTAAAATGCTGCATAAGGCAATAAAGTATTTCAAATTCGGTAGGAGTAAGTTTTATACGTTTTGTTTTTATTGCGGTTTCCAATGAATCGGGAAAAAGTTCAATATCTCCGAGTTTTAAAATTTCTTGAACATTATTCGCAGAAGAAGGCTTTGCCCCCGGACTTCTTCTTACCAGCGCGCGGACACGCAATAATACTTCCTGTATATCAAACGGTTTAACGATATAATCATCCGCCCCCATATTAAAACCTTGTGTTTTGTCATTTATTGTACCTTTTGCAGTAAGCATTAAAATCGGAACCTCCGGTTTTGATTGACGTATATTCTTGCATACATCAAAACCGTTCATTTTAGGCATCATTACATCAAGTAAAATTAAATCATAATTTCCCGTTAATGCTTTTTGAAGCGCTTCTTCACCGTCTTTTGCACTCTCAACTTCATAACCGCTATGTGATAAGTCAAATTCCAAAAGTTCTCTGATTTCATTATCGTCATCAGCTATTAAAAGTCTTTGCACAGCTTTTTCCCTCCGGTTATAAATATTATTACATATTATAAGTTTTTTCTCAATTAATGTTATTATTGTTATATGGTAAAAAAATACAGATTTTTCGGATATTTTATTTTAACACTCGGCGCATTATCAATGCTTGTACCGTTTATTTATATGTTTTGCCTTTCTTTTATGAGCGAAAAACAAATTTTCACTTCTTCAATAAATTTTATTCCTTCGCCTTTTACACTTGAAAACTATAAATATACAATAAATAATGCCGATATTTTCAGATATTTTTATAACAGCATGTTTGTTGCAATTGCAACAACAATTGGACAAGTAATAATTTCAGCAATGGCAGGCTATGCATTTGCAAGGTTTAAATTTAAATATAAAGAAACATTATTTGTATTGATATTAATATCGATGATGATACCGCCGCAAGTAAATATAGTACCTTTATTTTTTATAATGAAACAATTTAATTGGATAGATACATATTGGGCATTAATAGTTCCGGGGCTTTTTGGCGGATTTGGAGTATTTATGATAAGACAGTGGTTTAAATCCATACCTGAAGATATGGAATTATCGGCAAAAATAGACGGGTGCAGCAGCCTGCAGGTATTTTATAAAATAGCATTGCCTCTGGCAGCCCCAGCACTTATTACGCTCGGAATTTTCACCTTTATAACTACCTGGAACAGCTTTATGTGGCCTTTAATTGTAACAAATTCAGATTTTATGAGAACATTGCCATTGGGATTAGCAAATTTCAAAGGCAGTTTCAGGGAAGTTACCGATTGGGGCGCTTTAACCGCATACAGTGTTATTTGCTGTATTCCCGTAATCGGTGTCTTTTTACTGGGAAGAAAATACTTTATAAATGATATATTATCAGGCGGAATAAAAGATTAATTTTTTTGTTATTTAGATTTTTCAAATTTAATCAATTTTTGTTTTTTATCAAGTCCGCCGGCATATCCGGTTAAATTGCCGTTTGAACCTATCACTCTGTGGCAGGGAATTATTATTGCAATAGGATTTTTATTATTTGCATTTCCTACTGCTCTTGAGGCATTTGGATTTCCGATTGATATTGCAATATCTTTATAGGTTTTAAGCTCGCCGTAAGGAATTTTTAAAAGCTCCGACCAAACCAGTTTTTGAAAATCACTGCCTTTTGGGCAAATCGGCAAATCAAAATTTTTGCGTCTGCCCAAGAAATACTCATCCAGCTGTTTTATTGTATCTTTTATTATTTTATTTTGAAGATTATTTTTTATTGTTTCAGCCGAAAATGAAACACTTAAAAGTGCTTCATCATCAGCAGTTATATATAATTCTCCGATTGGTGAATTATAACAAGCCCTATAAAACATTAGTTAAAATGCACCTTTGTTAAATCAGCTTTACGTATACGTATATTTTTAGGCGTAATTTCCAAGAGTTCGTCATCCGAAATATATTCCATGCAATCTTCAAGCGACATTTTTCTGTGTGCTTGGAGCGTAACCATAACATCAGCGGTTGCGCTTCTCATATTAGTAAGTTTTTTAGTCTTACAAACATTAATTTCAATATCCTGAGGGCGGTTATGCTCGCCTACGACCATACCTCTGTATACTTTAGTTTTAGGGGTTAAGAAGAATACGCCTCTATCCTCAAACTGAGCAAGCGCATAAGGTATAGCTTCACCTTGTTCGTGAGAAACAAGCGAGCCGTTTCTTTGTTTTGATATATCGCCGGCATAAGGTTTATAGCCGTCAAATGTATGATTCATAATTCCTTCACCGCGGGTCATTCTGATAAATTCCCCTCTAAATCCGATTAAACCTCTTGCGGGGATTGAAAAAGTCAATAATGTTCTTCCCTTTGAAGTTTGCATGTGGAGCATTTCGCCTTTTCGGTTAGAAAGTTTTTCAATGCAAGAACCAGCACAGCTTTCGGGAACATCTATCAACAGATTTTCATAAGGTTCCATCAGTTCGTTATTCACCCGTTTAAAAATAACCTCCGGCTTTGATACTTGGAATTCATAGCCTTCTCTGCGCATTGTTTCAATCAAAATACTTAAATGAAGCTCGCCCCTGCCTGATACTCTGAAACTTTCCGTTGTATCCGTATCTTCAACACGTAAACTTACATTCTTTTCAAGTTCATCATAAAGTCTTTTTCTTACCTGTCTTGAAGTAACAAATTTACCCTCTTGACCCGCAAAAGGACTGTCGTTTACCGAGAATATCATTTGAAGCGTAGGTTCATCAACTTTAATTAACGGAAGCGCTTCGCTGCAGTCAGTTTCGGTGATTGTTTCACCTATATGAATATCATCAAACCCTGTTATTGCAACTATATCAC
>CANPXC010000071.1 GCA_947585605.1 Candidatus Gastranaerophilales bacterium
TAGATATTTATAACATACTCAATATCAAAGTTATTGAATAATAACAATAAATATTTTAGAATAATGATATGAAGAAAATTTTTATCATTTTATCGGTTTTTATTTTAATGAACTGCATTCAAATCGGGGCAAATAGTGCGTTTGCTGAAATTCCCGAATTTACTGGAGATGATTTATACAAATATTATGTTTTAGACCGCATAGACGGCCCAGATATCCCCGATTATGTTACAAAGTTTGCTCATGAAAATAACTGTTTTAAAATAATCAAGTATTATTATTGGAGTCATAAACTTTTTAAAAATAATGGCGGAGTGTATTCCTGCAATAAAAATGGCAAAGTACAGTATATTTATGATAATCAAAAGAAACTGCGCTTTGCCAGATGGTACGAAAAATTTAAATTTAGAAAAATTATATATGAGTTTTAATTACTTTTTCTTGCCGGTTTAGATATTTGATCTAATACTTCCTTGTTTAATTCTTTGTCATCAACTCTAAGTATTTTAGGCGGATCCGGTTCTTCACTCCAATTAAACTGATATTTAATTTTTTCTAAAACTTCTGCATTGTTATATATGTATTGATTTTGCGGGTCATAAAATTTTAATTTATTATTTGAGTCTCTTGCCACAGTTATAATATGTCCTTCATTATTTCTGTTAATTGAATTTTTCCATTGAAATGCAAAAACATATCTTTCACCTTTTTGAACCGTGTTTTCAAGATAATTTATACAATCAAATTCATTTTGTGCTTTTATTTTTGTAAATTCAGGTGTTTTACCTGTCGCGGGGTCGATATATGCTATATTTGGTCTTTTTTCAAGTTTATCTTTTATACCTCCTTCGTAAGGAACATTTACTTCTACATCATATCCCCTTAATCTTGCCTCAAAAATCGCCACACCGGATTGACAATTAGTTTTATATGTCGGATTACCGAAAATATCATAATTAGGATTAACCCCTTGAATGGCGTCTTCAATTGTCATAGGTTCACCTTTTTTAACGCCTGATATTTCATCATTAACTATGCTTGCAGCACCTCCTGTTATGTTGCCAGGTTTATTTTTTTCTTTAGTATTGTTGTATAACAAATCTTCTCTGCTTTGGATATTGTTATTTCCTTTGTAAGGTTCGTCTTTACTGCTTTTGCCATTTTCTCCTCCGTTGCTGTACGTAAATCTTCCGATTTCATCTCTTGGATGATCTGTTTCATTCCATTCCGTCATACTTTTCTCCTTCCTTAATTATCTTGACTTATGCAGTAATTAAATAGTCTGCATATCATTTTTTAGTATTTAATAAATTCGTAATTACATCATGCCGTAAATTTATTATAAAGCCATATTTTAAAAGCTTCAATATTGCAAAAAATAAATATAAATACAATATAGTGTAAATATAGCCGCAGGATTGGTTTATAATAATGTAAATTTTTGTTAAATTTAATAAGGTAAGTTACTCGGAATTTTACCAAAACAGCTATGTTGATATGATATATAAACAGTGCAAAAAAATGGAACTAAAACTTGTTCAAAAACAGCCAAACTTCCGCGCTATGATTGCAGGCGGTGTGTTCAGCTATGTATCTTATCTTGTGCGGTATAAAAGGAAAACTATATGCTGATAGTTACTCTTGAACCTTCTTTATGGTAGTTTCCGCCTCCGCAGATTGTTTCTATTACTTTTAATAAAAATTCTCTCGGCGCTTCCATTTGGTTTATATAAAATTCTTGATTCCCTAAATGCCTTATTTTTAATATAGCTTTGGCTGATTTATCCGCAGGGATATATAATGAAGCCACTTCCATATCTAATAATTTTTGTTCGGTTTCATCATTATATCCGTTTGCTAATTCCGGGCATGTGCCTTTTATTGCAATAATTCTGCCAGTAAATAACGGGGCTTCCTTCTCTCTGTGAAGCGCTTTCGGCTTATCTTTCATATTGCATACAAAACTTATTGAATGCCACAAGATATTTAATAGTGCTATATGTCTTTGTTTATCATATTCATAATAAATATTTTCGGAAGGTATTCCCCTTGTGGTGAAGGATTGCTTTAAATGCTCAACGGTAAGCACCATATCTTCAACCATTTTATCAAACAATACTGCCGTATTTGCGTTTGATTGTTGATATTCCAAAAATTGCTTGTACATGTGGCTTGATACAAGACTCATTCTCTCTTGAATTACAGCGGATTTCCTTGCCGTTGTTTCTAAATTATTAAAATTTTCGTTCAAAAGGAACCTTCTCTTTCCGATTTAATTTTATATGAAAAGAAAACATTATAAAACTATTTTAAACTTTTTTATTACAAAATCGAATACTTAATTTACATTAATTTTATCTTTTAATATTATAAAAATATGAATATTGTTATTGTCGGTTATGGTGAAATGCTTGAGGCCCTTATATTAGGGGTTATGAATAGCAGTGATAAAATATCGGGCATATTTAGGGTCGAAAATGTCAGAATGTCGACTATCCATAGAATTTTTTATGATTTTTTCAATCTTTCATCTGATTTTAACATTGTTCAAAAATATAATTTATATGATATTAAGGCAAAGAGTGTTAACTGTAATGATTTCCGTAAAATAATTAAAAGACTCGATACGGATATAATTTTAGTCGGTTCATGGTGCGAAAAGTTTTCACCAGATACCATAAATACCCCCAAAAAAGCTTGTATTAATGTTCATCCGTCTTTATTGCCGAAGTATAGAGGCCCAAATCCTTATATGCAGGTTATTTTGCACAACGAAAATACAACCGGGATTTCCTTTCATTTAATGGATGACGGCTATGATACAGGCAAAATAATTCATCAGGTAAGAACTAAAGTTTTCCCTAATGATACCGGATTATCCCTAAAACTTCGCTCCTGCGATATTGTAAAAAATGAAATTTCGTATTTGCTTGATAATATTGATGATAAGCTTGAAACAGCCTGCAGTCAAAATAAAAATGAAGCCTCATATCAACGCAGAGTTCCTTTAAAAGATTGCATTTTGGATTTTCAAAATGAAACTTCCGCTCAAATAGAATGCAAAGTACGCGCTTTTTATCCTTGGATGAAATGTTTTATTCCTTATAATAATGAGTTTATTTCATTCTCACAATGCTCAATATCCGATGAGATAACAACAAAAGAACCTGCACAAATTATAAAAATCTCGGATAATTCCTTACAAATTGTTTGCGCTGATAATAAATCAATAATTTTTTCAAACTTAAGAGTTCTAAATCCGTTTTATAATAAAATCAGCAGGTTTTATATTAAAAATTTTGTAAAAATTAATTCAAAAGCTGTTTAAATTTATAGTATAATTATTGAGTAAAATTTAATGGGATATAAATATGTTAGACTTAAATGCCACTTATGAAGTAATAATATTTGCAATCGGAGATACAAAAGCAGGCTCTAAAATGGGCAAGCTTCAGGTAAAAAATCTAAATGACGGTTCTGTTTTGAATTGTATTTTGTGGGAAGAAACGTTAAACAGGCTTGATTCAAAATTATTCAGAACAAACAATCAAATAAAAATTATATCCGGAACGTACAATGAAAAATATAACAACTGTTTGGTTTCCGATATTGCACTGGTAAAAGAGGCAAAAACAGGACTCAGCGCGGAACAAAGAGAGGACTTATTCTCTAAAATTACCGAATATGCAAGTAAAATTAAAAATGAAAAACTCGCTAAGTTTGTAACTTCATTACTTTTTGAGTATGAAAATGAATTTAAAATCACACCTGCAGCAAAGTTAATGCACCATAATTATATAGGCGGTTTGGTTGAGCATACTTATGAATGTCTTGATATCGCCGATACTATTTTAACTAAATGCAACAATAAAATAAATCCCGATGTTGTTTATGCCGCTTGTATTTTACATGATTTCGGGAAAATTTTTGAGTATAATATTGATGTCGAAACAGGTTTAATAGAATATAACGAAGAATTTCGCAAGGATTGGCTTACTCATTCGCAATGGGGATTTTCAATATGTATGAATAACGGGTTTAAGCAGGTCGCTAAAATGATTGCAGCTCACCACGGCAGAAGTGATTGGGGCGCATTGATTGATTTAAACGATAAAGACGCTGAGCCTTATATGTATATTATTCACCATATTGATGATTTATCAGCCAAATTTGGTAAAATATCCATATCAGATATAGGGGATTAAAAATGAAAAAAATATTTTCTTTAATAATTACGTTAACAATAATGTTTTTGTTAGCTCTTATGCAATCAAATGCAGCGGATGTTAATAAACAAATAAATGCTAATATAAAAACAAAAAGAGTTCCCTCCGGAACGGTAATAACTTTAAAAGTTTTAGATCCGATAAGTTCATCAAAAGCACTTGGCGACCAATTCGGTTTAATGGTTGTTGATAATGTAACAGTGGATAACTCGGTTGTTATCCCTAAGGGCAGTTTTATCAGAGGCTCAATTGAAGAAGTTCAGGCACCTAAAATGTTATATAAAGGCGGTTTAGTCAGGTTATATTTTGACCATATAGTCAGCTCAACAGGTAAACAAGTTCCTTTTTATGCGGGTATTGCCAATAACCGTAATGTGACTTATGACGGTGCATTAAGCTCAAAAACAAATTATTCGACGGCATTAGCTCAAACCGCGCAAACAACAAAAGATATTGTTGTTAAATCCACCGAGTGGTCGTGGGATAAAGGCGGTGATATGCTTAACGGAACTCCTAAGTATGTACTTGCGCCTTTAACTGCAATTGTTTCGGTTCCTGTTGCCGGCGTTTACTTTATCGGCGGCGCTGTTGCAGACATATTTAAAAAAGGTAAAGATATTAACATAAATCAAGGTGATACAATTCAGGTTCAGTTGTTAAAACCTTTAGATATGCCGGTTTATTAAAATGTTTTTTGCTAAGATTATTGCAAATACTGCATTTATAATAAAACATTTATATGGGATAATAACGCTTTCAAAAGAAAAAGCTATTGCAAAAATTTTGTTAAAAAATTCAATTAAGTTATCCTGTGCGGAATCATGCACCGGAGGTCTTTTAAGCTCTCGAATGACTGATGTATCAGGCTCAAGTGCTTATATCTTTCAAAATTTTGTCACTTATGCAAATGAAGCAAAGGTTCAGCTTTTGGGTGTTAAAGGTCAAACAATCAGCAAATACGGCGTTGTAAGTGAACAAGTGGCTTTGGAAATGGCTCAAGGATTGTTAAATAAATATAATTGTACTTTGGCAGTTTCAACAACAGGTATTGCGGGGCCGTTGGGAGCAACGGAAACAAAACCCGTCGGGCTTGTATGTATCGGAATTGCAGATAAACATGTGCAAAAAACTTATACTTATAAAGCAAATCCGCTTTATTTCCGCCGGATAATGAAATATGCCTTCAGCGAAAAAGCGCTCTCGCTATTATTGCAATTCTTGGAGGAAAATAAATATTGACCCGGGGGGGGGGTAAAACAGCTATAATGACCATAAAGGAAAAAATTATATGAAAAAATTTGTTTTAATTATTTTATGTTTTACTTTCTTGTCCTTTTCATTAAAGGCTGTTTCTGTTGAAAATTTACCGGATAACATAAATCTTGAAACATCCGTTTCTAAAAGCGAAAATATTAATAATAAAGATGAAACGCAAATTGATAAAACCGTTAAAGCGAAAAAAACAAAACATTACAGAATGAAAAAAACCTTAAACCGTTCGGAGGATAAGATTACTCTTACATGTCCCGAGTGTAATTTTCCGCAAATTGTTGAAGATTATTATAACTCCATTGACGGTTTAAAGTTTGAAAATTATCCCAATACGGGTTGGTTTTACTATACGGGCAAAACTTACGGCAATGTAAACGGTTATTATAATATGATTGATATAAAAAAAGATTCGTTTACTTATGAAAAAAATTCGCATTGGGTCAGCGGTGCTATCGTTTATAATTCAAATGATACCGCTTTATCCAAAATAATAGAATTTATGCCCGAAAATACTATTGCTCAATTCATAGATGAAGATGTTCGAATTGAAAACGGAACTATAATATTCAGATTAAATGAAGTATATAATACTTTTAACGGCTATAGACATCATATTCGTTTTAATAAGAAATCTCAAAATCCCGATTTATTAAAGGTTGTCAGAACAACAAATTCCGCTAATAAATTCTTTGAAAAAATAAATTCATCTTCCGATTGTCTTTTTGTAAATTATCCCGATAGCTTTATGTTAAATGTTGTAGAATATCAAGAAGATGAAAATTCTAAAAACCGCGGACGTAAAAAATATAATAAAGTAAATAATGAACTGATAATATATAAAAACGGGAAAAAAATAAAAACCGTTAAACTCAACAACGAGTATGAAGTTATATTCCCCGATAAAGATTCAATCATAGATGATTTTTTGTCAGAACTTTTAGCCGATAACAGTAATTATAAAATTGATATCTCGTTTTCGGACACAAACTCAATAATTATTAAAAAAGATAATTATTCCTACTGGCACAACTTATACGGGATAATAGACAGAAACGGTAAAATAAAAACACCTTTAAATTATAATTTTATATATTATATATCAGGCGGAATAAAGGAAGAATTACAGAAAAAAACATCAAATCACGATACAATTACGCTTAAATATATAAGAAAGACAAACGTTCCAAATATGTTTATTGCGCTTATAATGGATGATTTGTGGAGATCTTGTTCAATATTGAATGTTTCAAAATATATTATTGACGATAAAAATAATGTAATTTTAAAGATAGACCCTTTTTTAAGTGAAGATAAAATTGATAACAAAATAATAAACAAAAAAATAAAAAAACGTGCATTTGCCGTAACGAGAAAAGAAAGAGCAATCAGTAATATACAAACCATACTGGAAATACCGTTGCTGCCTTTTGAACTCTTGCTTTTTTGGATTGCGTGGAGGAATATGTAAAAATCATATTGGATATTCGGCAAGTCGGAGATGTCAGCAGATATAATTAGTAAGTCTTTTTTTCGAAATATTTAAATCTTGTAAAAGGCCAGAAAAGGATTTTTGCTCTGCCGATAAATCTGTCTTTCTTTAAAATCCCCCAATATCTTGAATCGGCGGAGTGGCCTCTGTTATCGCCAAGCATAAAATACTCATCTTCTTTTAAGACTAAAGGCCCGCAAAACATAGTTTCCGTGCAAGGCTGATATTCAAACTTATCCATAATATAAGGCTCATTGAGCGGTTTGTCGTTAATAAGAATATCCGTAGAACCGTCTTGGTTTTGTCTTACTTCAAATTTTTCACCCGGGAGTGCAATAACTCTTTTGATAAAAGCAGTATCGTTGCAAAAAAGACCTGTTAATCTTGCAAAAATCGACAAGGGATCTTTTTTTAACCGAGTTTCCGGCGGGTAAAAAACCATTATATCACCGCGGTTTGGTGAGGAGTAAAATCTTGAAAATCTTTCTATAAAAACTCTGTCGCCTTCAATAAGAGTCGGATGCATTGAAGCCGAAGGAATCCACCTTACTTCACATATAAAAAATCTTATTATAATAAGGGCTACTATAACAAATATAATTGTATCTATAGTTTCTTTTATCACTGCTTTGTTCATTTAAACCGCCTTGTATAAATTTTCGGATAAGGTAATTAATTCTTTTTTATATTGATTATCCTCTATAAATTCAATAGAGGCAATAGCCTTAATCGCATATTTTTTAATTAAGTTTATTGTTTTATCTTTTATGGTATCATTTCCCTTAATTAAAGTGATAATTTCATCATAAGAAAGATTTGAAATATTCGTAACTTCGCTTAAATAAATGACAGGTGCGGTAAAAATACCATTTTTAATATCCGATAAAATCGGTTTTGATTTGTCGGCGGAAAATATATTCAAATAATCGTCCCGAAGCTGGAATGCAATACCGAAATTTTTTGCGAACTCCAAAATTTGAGCCGTTTGTTTGAAATCGCAAATATGACAAAGAGAAACCAAGCTTGATTTAAATAATTCAGCGGTTTTGTTCTCGGATTTAGTAATATATTCCTCCATTGAAGGCACTTTATTTAAGCAGAAGTGTTGATTAATCTCGCCGCTGCACATCAATTTGAGTGACTCGGCAAATATCCCAAAAATTTTAGGATTATTGCATTTAACAAGACATTGTACGGCAATGGAAAGAAGTAAATCACCGGATAAAACACTCAAATTATTACCGAATTTATAATTTAAAGAAATTTTACCCCTTCGCATTTCAGCGTTATCAATAATGTCGTCATGAATAAGCGTGGCACTATGAATAAGTTCAACCGCACACGCCAGATAAATTATTTCTTCGCTAATGTTATTATTAAGAGCTTTCGCCGTTAAAAGTATGATTTTGGGTCTGATTTTTTTTGATGTTGAAAAAATAAAATTACAAATATCATCAGTGATACAATTGTGAGATTGGGTTAGAATTTCTAAAATCGTTTTATTAACGGTATTGAGTTCATTGTCGATAATATTCAAAGTAATTACCTCTTAAAATATTTTATAATAAATCCGCCGATTAACAAAATTATTTATGTTTGGATTTTAAATATGTAAAAAAGAGAAAACAATGAATATATTAACTAATTACTCCGGAGAGATAAATAAAAATACAGGCTGCAGCAGCTTATATTGTAATTGTGACTGCCATAAAAGCGGAAATCATCAAACAAAAATAATTCCGCAAAGTCAAGATAAAGGTGATATTTTTGATATATTAAGTGAAAAAGTGGTAAATCAACGTGATTTAAATGACATGGTAACAACTCCAAGGTCAATATTTAAAGGTTATTTATGCTTCACAACAGGCTCTGCAATGAATTTAATAGCTTCAATGCTCGATAAAGGAAATATATCAAAAGGCTTATCAATAGCGGGAAGCATAATATCAATATACGGAACATATAATTTTGTAAAACCATATCTGATAAAAAATAAAGAATTGACTAATACCAAAAAATAAATTATGTTAATAAAAGAACCTAAATATAGGAGAGTTTTGATATGGTAAAAGTATTCGGATGGTTGATAGTATTGGCAATATTATATTTTGGCTGGCAGGCAGGCTGGTTTAACAGCATAATAAGTTATTTTTCCGATTCGGCCAAAGCGGCAAGACAAGAACGTGTAATTGAAGAAGAAGACGGAAGTATAACAACAGTCCGTTATAGAAATGTTATTGATATTTTAACAGGTCAATAAGAAAATACTTGAAATAAAAAATTGTGCATGTATAATAAAAACACGTACAAGGTGCGAGAGTAATTCAGTGGTAGAATGCTTCCTTGCCAAGGAAGATGTCGCGAGTTCGAGCCTCGTCTCTCGCTAAT
>CANPXC010000072.1 GCA_947585605.1 Candidatus Gastranaerophilales bacterium
CCTTTTATTATGGCTGCCGTATAGACTATAGGTTTAAAGGATGATCCCGGAGGTCTTATAGCCTGGGTTACTCTGTCGTATTGGCTTGAGGTATAGTCTTTACCGCCGCAATATGCTAATATTGCGCCTGTTTTCGGTGAAAAACTAAATAATGCGGCTTGTTGTTTCTGTTTTGTTAAATGCCATGCGTTCATTGTTTTATCTATTGCATTATTTGCCGCAATTTGTGCATCGTAATCCAATGTAGTGGTTATTTTATATCCGCCTTGAAGTATTTCCGTTTCATCAAAGCCTAATTCTTCCAATTCTTTTATTACGTAATCAACGAAATACGGCGCTATATTCGTTCTTGCTAATCCCGGTTTTTTGCTGAGTACAATTTTTTCTTTAAGTGCTTGTTCATACTGCTTTTTGGTTATGGTTTTCATTATATACATTCTTTTAAGCACTTTATTTCTTCTTTTTTCAGCTTTTTTAATATTTTTATAGGGAGAATATTCGGACGGAGCCTGCGGAAGTCCTGCTATTAGCGCGCATTCTGCCAGTGTTAATTCGGATAAATCTTTATTAAAATATGTTGAAGCGGCTGCGCCTACTCCGTATGCACCCGAGCCTAAATATACATTATTTAAATACATTTCCAGTATTTTATCTTTTGATATCGTTTTTTCTATTCTTGCCGCTATTTGTATTTCTTTTATTTTTCTTATAAATGTTTTTTCGTTTGATAAAAATAAAATTCTCGCAAGCTGCTGTGTAATGGTACTTGCACCTTGCTTTTTGCTCTTACTTACAGTGTTTACCAGTATTGAACGTATAATCCCGAATATATCGTATCCGTCATGAGTATAAAAATTCTTGTCTTCCGTTGATATAATTGCGTCTTTTAAATATTGCGGGATTTCTTTTATTGATACTTCCTCGTAATGAAACGGTTGAAAGGTCTTTATTAAATGATTATCAGATGAATATATCTGTGTTACTATGTTTCGGTTGTAGTTATTTAATTGAGGTATAGGCCCTAACTCATTTAAATACGTTTTTACGGCGAAGTATCCTGCCAGCACTATTGCCGCAAATATAATAAATATTACTTTAAAAAATGTAATTATTGAATTCGATTCTTTCTTTTTACGCGCCATTTAACACCCTTCAATTTTTTACATTATTATTTTACCAAATAAAAAAAAATTAAAGAGTTTTTATAAAATTTATAATAAAATTTTAAAATTAATTAATACTATGGAGAATTTACAAAGTCTTTCCAAACTTTTTTATATTTTTCTTCCAAATCTTTTGTAAATTCCGCATGTCCGCTGATTATCGGTGAATTTTCAAGTTTGGAACGCAAAGTTTGGCGAAGTTCTTTTATTCTTTCTTTATTTGAAGATAATTTAATAGCTTTTTCAATATATTCATCCCCGTTTTCAGCTATCAATTCTTCAAGACCTAAAACTTTATTCATTCTTCCGGCTCCGCGGGATTGCATTCCTTCACCGATAAGCGTTACTACAGGTACTCCCATCATTGCAGCTTCCATTGATATTGACATTCCGCTGAACGGATAAGGATCTAACAGTATATCTGCATTAGAATAAGCTTTAAAATGAGGCGAATATGTTGTTGACATAAATATTACTCTGTCTAAATCAGCATTATATTTCGATAATCTATTTTTTATTGCCTTTATTTTATTCCTTGTTAATTGAGTTCGGTATATTAATAATCTTGAGTCTTTGTCTTTTTCTAATATTTTTGACCACATATATAATGAAGCGTCGCTTAATTTTGATGTGCAGTTAAAACATCCGTATGTTGTATATCCGTTTTTTTCAAATGGGCAGTCTTCTATATCAGGAAATGTTTTTTTCGCAAAGATTGTATATCCTTTATCAAGATATAAAGGCTTTTCGGTATATAAATATGCATATTCTTCGGGGATTGTAAATCTGTCTGCTAATATGTAATCAACTTCTTTTATCCCCAAGGTATTCAGATATCCTAAATATGAAATAATTATCGGAGCAGGTTTATAAAAAGTACAGAACGATTTTAAATGTGTATATCCTCCTAATTCAACTAATATATCGATTTTATTATCGTATATAGCCTTGGCAATATCAGCTTCGGGCATATTATGGCAGTTTACCATTTTAAAACCGAGATTTTCTATCTTTTCCGTTGTTGAATCGTGCTTATCAGTCCCGATAAAAATGAAAAAATTGAATTCTTCTTTGTTGTGATTTTCCCATATCGGAAGCATATAACTCATCATTGTATGGGTATAACAATCTGATGATAAGTATGCAATATTTAATTTTTTATTAGGCTTTTTTTTCTTTTCTTCGTGTGTGTATTTCTTTATATTTCTGAAAAAGTTATTTTTAATTGATTCCGCTTCATATTCGGATTCATCTTTTACATCTTGCTGGTCATAGTATGAAGACTTAGTCATTGCAAAAAGTTTGCTTGTTACATCATATTTATTCGGCTGCAAATTTAATGCTTTATTATGATAATCTATACTTTTATCAGTATCGGTATAGTAATAAGCGTGAGATAATCTTGAAAATACGCTTGATTGACCTTGCGGATGAAGCTTTAAGTATTCTTCATAATATTGAGTGGATTTATCTCTGTTATCAAGGTTATAATATGCATTCCCAAGCTTTATATATAAACTGATTAATTTTGTTTTATCAAGTTTATCGGCGAACATAACCATCGCAATTTTATATAATTTTATTTCTTCTTTATAATTTTTTTGTTTACTAAATTCATCAGCTTTTTTTATTATTTCTTCATAGGAAGAATTTTCAATATTTTCTGCCACTTTTAATTTCCCTTTAAATTATATTCGTCTTCTTTTTTTAATTTTCTGTTCATAAGTTTATCTAAAACTTCTTTTGGGGTAATATCGGTATAAACCGCTTCATAAATAGCGGAAGAAACAGGTACATCCAAATTAAGTTTTGCTGCAAGTTCACATAAAGCTTTAGAAGTTTTGACTCCTTCCGCAACGGAACCGAGTTCATTTAATATATCGTCAATTTTTTTGCCTTTTCCCAGCATGGAACCTACCGTAAAATTACGACTGAACGGACTTGAACAAGTAGCTATTAAGTCACCCATTCCGGAAAGTCCGTAAAGAGTTGAAGGACTTGCCCCCAACGCTACGCTTACTCTTACAATTTCTGCCATACCTCTGGTTAGAAGCGAGCCTCTGCAATTATCACCAAGCTTCATTGCGTCAGCAAAACCTGAAGCTATTGCTATTACATTTTTTAAACTTCCGCCCAATTCTACTCCTATAACGTCAGAATTAGTATATAACCTGAATTTAGACGGAACATTTAAATGCTTCTGCACAAATTCTGCTGCCTGCATATCATCTGAAGCAACCGAAGCGGCAGTCGGGCAGCCGTTTAAAATTTCTTTTGCAAGCGTAGGGCCTGATAATATAACTAATTTTGATGTAGGCAGCTCGTCTTTTATTACTTCCGACATTCTCTTTAAAGACGGCAATTCAAGTCCTTTTGAAAGATTTACTAAAATTTGGCTGTCTTTTAATCCCGCTTCTTTTAATTGTTTGCAAACAGGTCTTATGCCTGATGTGGCAACTACCAATAATATAATTTGAGCGCCTTCTATTGCTTCTTTTAAATCGGAAGTTATTTGAACTTTTTCATCGAGTTGAACAGTTAACGGCTTTGTTGTTCTTTTATGGATTTTTAATTCTTCGGAAATATCTTGTTCTCTGCCCCAGACTGTAATATCGTCGAAGTTATTATTTAGCAGCCAAGCAAGTGTTAAACCCCAGCAGCCCGGGCCAAGTACAGTTAATTTCATATTACCTCCAAACTCACTTTCTTATTATACACCAACAAAGACTTTTTTAGCTTCTTCTCTGTCATCAAAATGAATTGTTTCATTTTTGAGGATTTGATAGTCCTCATGTCCTTTGCCGGCAATTACAATGACATCTTCGGGATTTGATATCGTTTTTAAAAATTTTATTGCTTCCCTTCTGTCCGGTTCCACAAAAATTCTTTTTGTATCTACCGTTTTAATTCCGGTCATAATGTCTGATATTATTAATTGAGGATCTTCACTCCTCGGGTTATCCGATGTTACAACTACTTTATCCGATAAATCATCGGCTATTTTCCCCATTTTCGGACGTTTTGTTGTATCTCTGTCGCCGCCGCAGCCAAAAAGGCATATTAATTTTGAAGTTTTCGGAGTTAATTCTCTTGCCGCTTTTAATACGTTTTCAAGTCCGTCGGGTGTATGGGCATAATCTACTATTACCAATGGTTTTTTACTTACTATTTCAAATCTGCCCGCAACACTTTTGGTATTTTCAAGTGCATTGATTATAATTGTATCATTTATATTCATTGCCAAACCCGAAGCAAATGCCGCTAATGCGTTATATACACTGAACATTCCGTTTAAATGTAAATTCATATCCGCAGTTTTATTGTTATATTTTACCGTTAATTTTGCTCCGTCAACGGAAAAATCTATATTTTCAGCCTTTATATCAGCTTCATTCTTTACTCCGTATGTAAATGTTTTAACTCCTTCCGGAATAATATTTAAAAATTCCCGTGCATATTCATCATCAGCATTAATAATCGCAAATGCACCTTTTTTTAAGCCCTTGAAAAGTATTGCCTTAGCTAAAAAGTAATTATGCATTGTAATGTGGTAATCCAAATGGTCTTGAGTTAAATTTGTAAAGACTGCTCCGTCAAAATCACAATTTCCTACTCTGTTCTGCTCAAGAGAATGTGAACTTACTTCCATTACAACATTTTTTATTCCGTTATCCGCCATAATCCTTAAATCATGCTGTAATTCCGGAGGCTGTGGAGTTGTATGCTTTGCTTCTTTATACTCGTCGCTGCTTGAAAGTTTATAGCCTAAAGTTCCAATCAGTGCGCATTTTTCATTATTTTTTTCAATAATTTTTTGAATTAAGTGTGTTACCGTTGTTTTACCGTTTGTTCCCGTAACACCTATAAGGTTTAATGATTTTGACGGCTCGTTATAAAACGCTGCGGCAATGTTTGCCATTGTTCTTTTGGTATCTTTTACTATTATTTGCGGAACATTAATCGGAAGCTTTTCCTCGCAAAATAATGCTGACGCACCTTTATCAACTGCAGCTTGCGCATATTTATGACCGTCTGAGGCTTCTCCCCTTATGCATATAAAAATATCATTCGGTTTTGTTGTCAGCGAATTGTATGAAATCCCTTTGATTTCCGTATTCTTAAAATTTTCTGTTTCATATTCTTTTAATAATTTTAATAAATCATTTAATAACATATAAAAAACACCTTCTTTTGCTATTGTACAACATTTTTATCAGGGGGAATGTTTAAAATTCTTGCGCATTGGTTTGCGACTTCTTTAAATACCGGGCCTGCGATTGTATTCCCCCATACAGCTCCGCCCGAAGCCGAATCTACTACTACATATATTATTATTTGCGGGTCATTTGCCGGCAAATAACCTATAACAGACGTGTATAAAGCGTCTGTGTATCCTTTTGAATTTTCTCTCGGCTTTTTAGAAGTGCCTGTTTTCCCCGCAACCGAGTATTTATCAAGATTTATAAATGATTTTGAAGCATTAACACTTTCCGCAAGAAGTTTTGTAACCGCTCTTGCCGTTTCGGGCTTTAATACTTGAATTCTTTGTATTTTTTCGGCTTCTTCTTCCGGTGAATATTTAATAACGTGAGGAGTAACTCTTACTCCGTCATTAGCGAGTGCGCTTACTGCACTAATCATTTGTATTGCCGTAACGGAAGCCCCATAACCGTATCCCATTGTTGCTTGTCTTGATTTATCCCATTTAAATGGTTTCGGAAGCAAGCCTGATGATTCTCCCGGTAAATCTATACCTGTTTTTTTGCCTATTCCGAAATTTGATAAAATATTATAATATTCAGCGGGACTCATCATTAATGCTATATTCGCGCTGCCAACGTTGCTGGAGTGTTCAAGCAAATATGTTAAATTAATCATGCCCGGGTATGGATGTTTATGATAATCATAATTTTGCACCGTCCAGCTGCCAAGCTGCATTTTTCCGGTATCTAATATTTTTGAGTATGGAGTTATTTTACCGCTTTCAAGTCCTGACGCAACGGTTAATGTTTTAAACGTTGACCCCGGAGGGTATACATCGGTTAATGTCCAATTCTTTAAATGGATTGCCGGTATTTTTTTATAATTATTCGGATTATATCTTGGGTAGACTGCGTATCCTAAAATTTCGCCATTTTTAGGATTCATAACTATTACCGCACCCCTTGCCGCTTGTTTGGTTGTTATTATATTTAATAATTCTCTCTCACAAACATGTTGAATGGCTGAATCAATTGTTAAAGTTACGGTTTTCCCGCTTTGAGGAGTCGCGGCAAGAACAGGATCGGTTCCCGGTTCGTATATAATATCTCCTCTCGGAGTTCTTTGAACCTTTACATCCTTTTCTACATCTTCAAGTTTATTTTTTGCGGTTAACTCAACCCCTGAGGCAGTGTCCGCGTCCGGATTATAGTACCCTATAACATGTGCGGCAAGTTCGTCCTGAGGATATACTCTTTCATTCTTTTTATCAAGACTTATTTCTCTTAATCCTAATTTCTTAATTTTTTCGGCAGTTAATCTGTCTACATCTTTTTTTAAGAGGACTACCGTAGCTTTTTTGTTTATTGATGTAATTATTTGTTTTTTGTCAATATTTAAAAGCGGCGAGAGTATTTCCGCTAATTCTTCTGGTGTATGGTCAAAATATTCTTTATGCGCATATAAATTATATGATGTTTGGTCTGTGGCTAACCTTACCCCGTTTCTATCTAAAATTTGCCCGCGCATTATAAAATTTTTACTGTATCTTTGGTTCTTTGCCTTAATTTTATAATGTTTTATATCTGCTATTTGCAGTAAAAACAAGTATATTATTGCTATTGCAAAAAATCCCTGCAAAAATACATAGGCTATTTTTATTCGTTTTTCAACTTGTTTAATTTTATTACTGTCTTTTTGTTCCATACAACAAATCCCTATAACAGGGTAACATATAAATAATATAGCAGTAAAACTTTTAAATTAACTTAATATCCCATAGACCAATTGTAATTTACAGGCACGGGCTTGATTTTAGGTGCGGAAGCCATATTAACCGCAGGTATTTCAATTACGGTTTTAGCCGTATCTAAAAAAGTTTTTCCTTGAATTATTGCGTCCACTTTATTAAATGAGTGTAAATTATCTATTTTATTTTGTAATTCAATGTTTTCATTACTTAAAGCTACTATATCGCGTCCTAAATTATTCATTATTTTTTCTCTGTCAGATACAAAGTAATAGCTTACAAGCGACAAAACGACTAATCCCATAAGAAGTGTACTTAAAATTTTATTAATTTTTTCTGAAGGAGATTTTTTTACTATGTGTTTTGGAAATTTACCGTAAATAACCGGATTTGATACGGTGGAAGTGTCAACTTGTTGACCGTACAAATAAGTTTTATCCATGTATCTTATTGAACTTCTGCTCAATTATGTTTCCCCTAAATTTTATTTATCCTTCTTGCCGCTCTTAGTTTTGCCGATCTTGACGGCGGATTATTTCTTACTTCTTCTTCACTTGCCGTTATTGGTTTTTTATTTATCAGTTCAAGTAAAGGAGCTTTATATTCACCTTGAAGAATCCCCGGATATTGAGATGTACTCTTTATACTGATTTCTTCATTTATCCATTCTTTAGAATAGTGTTTAAAAAAATGTTTAACTATTCTATCCTCCAATGAATGGAATGTTACTACTGATAGTATAGCACCATTTGATAATAATGTAAGCACATCGTTTAATGTATTTTTAATATTATCGAGTTCATGGTTTACTTCAATTCTTATTGCTTGAAATACTCTGGTCGCCGGGTGAATTTTTGATTTTATTCTCGGAGTAGCCTCAAAAATAATATTTACAAGGTCTTGGGTCGTTTCTATTTTTTTTATTTTTCTTGTTTCTGTTATTTTTTTTGCAATCCTTTTAGAAAATCGTTCTTCACCGTATTCACTGAATATACGGACTAATTCAGCTTCTTTATAATCATTTATTACATCATAAGCTGAAAAATCGTCCGACAGATTAAACCGCATGTCTAATTTTGAATCGCTTAAAAAGCTGAAACCCCTCTCTTTTGAAGTTAATTGGGGAATGGACGCACCAAGGTCAAAAACTATGCCCCCTGTTATTTCATTTATTTTGTTTTCTTGTAAATATTTCTTAATGTTTGTATAAGAATCGTTTACAATTGTTAAATTTTTGTAATCTTTTAATTTTTCTTTTGATGAATTAACTGCATTAATATCAACGTCAAATGAAATTAATCTGCCGTTTGGAGATATTTTTTTAAGTATGAGTTCACTGTAGCTGCCGCCGCCAAGCGTAGCGTCTATATATAATTTGCCGTCTTCGCATTCCATTATACCGACAGCTTCGTTTAACATTACAGGAAAATGTTTAAATTCTCCCATTAACAATCCCTCTTTTATGATTAATTTATTTGTGCAAGTTTTTCAAGTTTTAATTTTTGGTCATGTGCCATTAACAGACTTATTAATTCATCCAAATCTCCGTCGATTACAGTCCAAACATTTAAATTTTGACCTATTCTGTGGTCTGTTAATCTTCCTTGCGGGAAGTTGTATGTTCTGATACGTTCCGAACGGTCGCCTGTTCCGACTTGTGAACGTCTTAAGTCGGTTACTTCTTTCATTTGTTTTTGCACTTCCATATCATATAATTTTGCTTTTAAAATTTGAAGCGCTCTTTCTTTATTTTGAAGCTGTGAACGTTCTTCGGTGCAGAATATCATTATTCCCGTAGGTTTATGGAATACTCTGGCAGCAGTTTCAACTTTGTTTACGTTTTGTCCGCCTGCTCCGCCCGAACGAGCTGTTGTTATTTCAATATCATTCATATTCAGTTCAACTTCAACATCATCAACTTCCGGCATAACAGCTACAGTCGCGGTTGATGTATGAACTCTGCCTTGAGATTCCGTTGCGGGAACTCTTTGTACACGGTGTACGCCTGATTCATATTTGAGTTTTGAATATATGCTGTCGCCTTTCATTGAAATTATTACTTCGGCAACACCGCCTGCTTCACAATCCGTTTTGCTTAAAATTTGAGTCTGCCAGCCTTGTTTATCGGCATATTTCATATACATTCTCATTAAATCGCCGGCGAATATATTTGCTTCGTCGCCGCCTGCGCCGCCTCTTATTTCAAGCATAATATCTTTATCATCCATAGGGTCGCGCGGCAGA
>CANPXC010000073.1 GCA_947585605.1 Candidatus Gastranaerophilales bacterium
GTGTAATGATGGAAGTTCACCATGACCCTGAAAATGCTTCATCTGACGGAGCGCAAAGTTTAAATATTCCGATGTTTAAAGAAGTCGCAAAACGCCTGAATAAACTTATAGGCAGAATTGACTACGATAATAAACACATGATGAGTATGGTGTAAAAATTGTATAAGTTTGATTTTATACCTGATGATTTTCAAAAAGAAGCTTTTGACTATATTGATAAAGGAAAAAGCGTAGTTGTATGCGCTCCTACGGGTGCAGGGAAAACTTGTATAGCGGAACACGCAATTCATAAAGCATTAGAAGAAAATACAAGGCTCTTTTATACAACGCCGTTAAAAGCATTGTCAAACCAAAAATTTTACGATTTCGGACAAAAGTACGGAGCGGGCAACGTAGGTTTACTTACGGGTGATACATCAATTAATCGTGAAGCTCCGATTGTTGTAATGACAACTGAAGTTTTCAGGAACATGCTTTATAACACTAACTTCGGAAACACTAAAGATAATATGCAAGACGTTAAATACGTTGTTCTTGATGAAGTTCACTATATGAACGATGAACAAAGAGGCACGGTATGGGAAGAAAGTATTATTTATTGTCCTTCCAACGTACAAATAATAGCGTTAAGTGCAACAGTAGCAAACTCACGTCAATTATGCGACTGGATAAATACCGTTCACTCCGGAACAGAACATGTTTATACTGATTTTCGTCCGGTTCCGCTTCGGCATTACTATTTTGATTCATCAAAGCCCTATGATATCCTGCCATTACTAACTCCGGAGGGCAGATTAAACAAAAAAATCAGACCTGAAAAGAAAATGAATTTTCACTCCAGACAGGCAAAAAAACAAAACAGCACAAAAGATGTTATTAATGTTTTGCACAAAAAAGATATGCTGCCTGCCATATTTTTTACATTTTCACGTAAGAAATGCGATGAAAATATGGAAAAATGTGCTGATTTAAAATTAATAACCGATGAACAAGCCAAACAGATACGAAAAGAAATAAGTGAATTTTTAAAAGAACACACATATTTAGAGAATAATAAAAATTTGGAATATTTATATAACGGGGTGGCGTCGCACCATGCCGGACAGCTGAGCGCGTGGAAGCTGTTAGTTGAAAGGCTTTTCCAAAAAGGATTAATAAAAGTGGTATTTGCGACGGAGACACTGGCAGCAGGGATAAACATGCCGGCGAGGACAACTGTAATATCGGCAATAAGTAAAAGAACCGATTCAGGCCACAGAATGTTAACCGCGAATGAATTTTTACAAATGTCCGGCAGAGCAGGCAGACGCGGTATGGATAAAATCGGATATGTTGTGGTTATGGGTACACAATTCCAAACTCCGGAAGAAGTTGCCGATTTGGTAAGAAGTTCATCAAATCCGCTGGAAAGTCAGTTTTCTCCGGGATATTCAATGGTATTAAATCTGCTCCAAAACTTAGAATTAGAGCAGGCAAAAGAATTGATTTTAAAAAGTTTTGGCTATTTTTCATCAAACGACAGATTAAAACCGATGATTATGCAGCAAATAGCTTGTGAACAAACTCTTACTAAGCTGAAAAGCGAGAAATGTCCGTTTGGTTTAACCAATGATGATTTTATGGAATTTAATAAATTAAAAGATAAATTTATCGTATACCGCAAGCTTACAAGAACACTTCAAAAACAAGCCAAACAAAAAGGACAAAAAAATGCCCCCGAGGTAATTGAATATCAAAATGAAACAAATAAATTACGTGAACAATTAAATAAATATCAATGCGAAATATGCCGCGGCTTTAAAAAACACATGAAAAATCTTGAAGTAATAAAAAGATACGAAAAACGCCTCAGCGACAATCAAAAACACATTGAAAAACAAAAAGATATATACTGGAACAAATTTTTAGCCCATAAAGCGGTTTTGGAAAAAACAGGCTATATTGAAAACGGAGTCCCTTCGCAAGCAGGCATTACCTGTTCTATGATTAGAAGTGAAAATGAATTATTCATTGCAGAAATTATCTTAAAAGGTGTTCTTGATGAACTTGAACCCTATGAACTGGCTTCCGTTATCTGCGCGCTTGTAACGGAAGATTTAAGAACCGATGTATATCCTAATCAACCTATCAGTGTAAATACAAGAAAAGCATTAAACAAAATAAAAGAAATAAGAAAAAAACTCGCTATCCTTCAACGCGATTATGATATTAATACTGAGATGTATATAAATTCATACTATTCACCCTTAATAGAACAATGGGTAACAGGAACTCAATGGGAAGATATAGCAAAACAAGTTGATTCCTCGGAAGGCGATATTGTAAGAATTTTCAAACGAACAGTTGATGTACTAAGGCAATTAACAATTCTTCCGAATATCAGTGAAGAATTAAAACAGCACGCAAAAGAAGCCGTAACCGCCATTTTAAAAGAACCTGTAGATGTTGATTAGACTTGGTTTTTAGTAATAATTCAGCTATAAATAGCTTTAATCCCTTGCAAATTAAACAAAAGACTTTCTAAAGCCGCTTTATTACCTTTTTTTATTTCAATAAATTTAAGAACCATTTCTCTGCTTGCATCAGATTCCAAAATATCAATTAAGCCAAGGAGTTCTTCTTGCGTTAGATTAAATCTTTCCTGCAATTTAACTATGTAATTAATATCAATTTCCGTTTTAACGGGAATGAACATATTACCTTTTCCTGACAGCAGCCAGTTAATATTAACATGGAATTTTTCAAACAAGGCATTTAAAAATTTTGAACCGGGTTGTGCTTCTTCACGTTCATAACTACCTATAGTTCGCATAGGAATTCCCAGCTTATCCGCCATTTCAGCCGCCGTAATATGTAGACTTGCTCTTATATCTTTTATTCTTTTTCCGATACTCATAATTTTCTCTTAACATTTGTTACACTATCTTGAAGTCATTCTTGTATTCTTCAACAAGATAATGTAATATAATACATAAATTGATTATATCAGGTAACTTCCAACTAATTGTATTATACAACAGACTACATTTTATTGCATTAACTTTTGCATAATACTATTTAGAAAGTTGCAAACCGAATAGGAGTGGAAAGTTATGAAGGAGAGACATTTACGCCTTGTCGTTTCTCAAAATTTCAGCTGCGGCAAGAATTACGAAAAATTACCATTTTTTAAAAAGCTGAAAATAGTAATGAATTGTATACTTACACCCAGAGCTGAAAAAATATGTATTTTGAAATCATTCTTAACAAGAATTTACAAAGACTATGAAATTTCCACCGGATACAACAGCGAACCTTACTTTATAAGGGCGGAAAATAAACTCTCAAACATTATTCAACAAAATAAAGTGGATTATTATTACCTCTTAGTTAAGAAATACAAATATTAGAATACTAATATAGCGGGGTATTGGGATGGTTTTGGAAAAAGAATTAAAAGAATACAAAAGAATTATTGATTTAAATTCAATTATTGTGAAAGTAGAAAAATACAAGGGGAAAATAATTTACGATAAATTTTTTTATGAAAATCATATTAAAATTTTTGTTAAAGCTTTTGTATGGGATTTTAAAAATCCGTTAAACTTCAAAATTTATTATACTTTTATAAAAATCCGGAGCGAAGAAATAAAAAACTTTGGTGAAAGAGAAATAAAAATCAATATTTTACACAGTTTGTATAAAGAAATTATCAAAAAAAATAATCTGATGATATAATTTTTATATGGGTAAAAAGATTATAACAACAAACAGAAAAGCGTTTCACGAATATCACATCTTTGATAAATATAACGCAGGGATAGTGTTAACGGGAACGGAAATAAAATCTATACGAAAAGGAGCTGTTAATTTAAAAGACAGCTTTGTTAAACTTGATGATAACGAAGTTTTTTTATATAACTGCCATATAAGTCCTTATGAACAAGGCAACAGGTACAATCACGAAGAAAAAAGAACACGAAAATTATTATTAAATAAAAAAGAAATAGATAAAATAACAGGAAAAATAAAAAAAGACGGTTACGCAATAATTCCGTTAGAATTATATTTGGAAAACGGCTGGGCAAAAGTTGAAATTGCTCTTGCAAAAGGTAAAAAGCTTTATGATAAACGCGATGATATTGCAAAGAAAACTCAAGCAAGAGATATTGCAAGGGCTGTTAAATCAAGAACGTAGTCAATTATTTAATTAATAAACTTTCCGTCAAAAATATCTTTAATCATATTAGCTTGACTTGACGTATCCACATTTTGCAGGTCACGGGTATTATCGTTTTTCTCGTTTTGAGATTTAATATATTGCTGATATTCAGCTTCTTCTTGAGCAATTACATCAATATTTTCTTCTTTTTTTTCAGGTTTTTCAGGGATTACGGGTGTATTTTTTTTTGCAGTATCAATACTGTCCGAAGTAATTATCTCAATTACGGGATTTGCGACATTTAGATATGTGCTTACCGCATTAACAATAGCCTGATTTTTAGCCCCTTCTTTTGCTTGTTTAACAAACATTTCTTTAGAAAAAGCAATAACAACTTTTTTCTCTGATATTTCTATCGGGTGGGCAAGATTTGCGTAAAAAGCCCTATTTGGAGGACTGTCAATACTTTGAAGTATTGAAACCCACAAATTATGCATATCTTTATCCGTTGATTTTGAGTCAGCGGGGACTTCCTCTGTTTTCTTAGCATTATCAGTAGCTTCAGAGTGTTTATTTTCATATTTTTCAGGTTGTTGAACTGCTTTATTATCATCTTGCACCTGTTTTACTTCAGTGGGAAGAACTTTATTAACTGTCATATTTATATTATTTGCTTGAACTTTAGGAGATGCACTGCTTCCGTTTTCCAACTGTTCAATACGTTTTAACAAACTTTCAACAGTGGGAAGGTTTTTATAATTAGTTAAATCTATAATACATAATTCAAGCCACAAATATTTATTGGTTGTATCTTTAATTTGAGCGGAATAATAAGATAATTTGTCAATTATTTGAATGATTTCAGAAATACTAAAACATTCGGCTTGTTTTTTTGTTCGTTCATAAATAGTTTCATTAATTCCGGTAAGAGAATATATCAAATCCTTATCAGTACAATTTTTAGCTAACATTAAATCCCTGAAATATTGAATTAAATTTGCAACGATTTGAACGGGTTCATTTCCCTTCGAATAAATTGTATCAATAAGAGGAACAGATTTTTGGGTATCGGAATCAATTATCAATTGAACTATTTCAAAAAGAGTGTCATAAGAAATTTTACCGAGTATTTCATTAATATTTTCGGTTTCAATTTGTTTATTAATGCCCAAAACACTTATTTGGTCTAATAGAGCCAAAGCATCTCTCATTCCGCCTTGTGAATTTTTAGCTATTGCGTAAAGTGCTTCTTTGGAAATATTTATTTGTTCTTGCTGAGAAATATATTCAAGCCGCTTAACAATATCATCAGTAGTAATCCTTCTGAAATCAAAACGCTGGCACCTTGATATAATTGTATCAAGAACTTTATGAGGTTCCGTTGTCGCAAGAATAAAAATTACATTTTCAGGCGGTTCTTCAAGGGTCTTAAGCAGAGCATTAAATGCATGGTTAGATAGCATGTGAACTTCGTCTATAACGTATATTTTATATCTTCCGTTAACGGGAACATATTGAATTTTTTCAAGTATAGCTTGAGTATCTTCAACACTCCTGTTACTTGCCGCATCGATTTCTATAACATCCACCGGAACAGAGTTCATAATATCCAGACAAGCAGGGCATTTTCCGCAAGGAGTTAAAGTAGGCCCCTCCTTACAATTTAATGACTTAGCTAAAATTCTTGCAGATGATGTTTTACCCGTGCCTCGCGGGCCGCAAAGCAAATATGCATGTGATATTCTTTTTAACTCAATAGCATTACTTAATGCGTGAACTATATTTTCCTGACCGATTAAGTCATGGAAGGTCTGCGGTCTGTATTTACGATATAAAGGAATATATTTTGTTTCCAATTGCCTGCTCCAAATATGTTTGATAATATTAATTATATATTAATTAATAAAAAAAGTGTGCAGCATGGAAATAATTAAACCGAAAAAATTACAAAAAGGCGATACAATAGGCATTTTAGCAATATCGGGAAGAATTAAAGATTTTAAAAAAATTGAAAATGCAAAAAAATATTTTAATAAATGCGGATATAAGGTAAAAATTTCTTCAAGCTGCAACAGCAATCACAGATACATGGCCGGCTGTAGCGATGAAGAGTGTATAAATACTTTCCATGACTTTTTTTCAGACCCTAATATAAATACAATTCTTTGTGCAAGAGGCGGTTACGGAACAATAAGACTTATAAATGAAATAAACTGGGATTTAATTAAAGCTAATCCTAAAATTTTCGCAGGCTACTCAGATATTACAACTTTACTGAATATGATATATAAAAAAACCGGCCTGATAACATTCCACAGCCCTATGGCAAACGGTGATTTCGGAGGGGTAATAAATAAATACACAAAAGAAAACTTTTTTAAAACTCTCGAAGGTAATTTAACCGCAATAAAAGCGGAAAATCCCGTAATAAATAACCCTTGTACCATCCGTGGCAGGCTTTGGGGCGGAAATCTTGCAACTTTAACGTCATTATGCGGATTGGATTTTGTTCCGAATGAGGATTTAATCCTTTTTGTTGAAGACCTTAACGAACCTGTATATAAAATTGATAAAATGTTCACCCAGCTTTTTAATTTAAATTCAATAAAAAATAATGTAAAAGGTATTGCAATCGGCGAATTTCAAAATATTGACAACCCTTCTCAACTCTCAGAATTGTTTGGCGAAATTTCAAATAAATATAAAATTCCAGTTTGCAGCGGTTTTAAAATAACGCACGGAGAAATAAAAGATACAATTCCCGTAGGTGTTCAGGCACTGTTTGAAGCCGAAAAAGGATTAATTACAATACAAGAAGAATATCTTGAATAATCATAACGAGCAATTATAAAAAATAAAAAAAATTAGTATAATAAACTTATGAATACTCTATTTAAAATAAAAAACTTAAATATGCACTATCCCATAATTGACGGGCTTATGGGAAATATTAAAGGATATATTTATGCACTAAATGACGTAAATATTGAGATTTATGAAAACGAAATTCTCGGTTTAGTAGGTGAATCAGGCAGCGGTAAATCGACTTTAGGCAATTGTATTCTTAAACTTATAACGCCCACAAGCGGAGAAATACTTTTTAACGGCGAAAATATAATAAATAAAAGTAAAAAAGAACTAAAAGAATTCAGAAAAGACGCTCAGCTTATATTTCAAAATCCGTATATGAGCCTTAACCCCAGAATGAAAATATATGACACATTAAAAGAACCTTTTATAATTCAAGGGATTAAGAATAAAAAGGAAATAGACGAAAGAATAAAACAAATAATCAGCCTTATAGGTATGAAAGACGAGGTTTTAAACAGATATCCTCATGAATTTTCAGGCGGACAAAGACAAAGAATAGCAATAGCAAGGGCGATTATTTTAAATCCGAAATTTTTAGTCGCCGATGAACCTGTCAGCGCTTTGGATGTCAGCATTCAAGCACAAATTGTAAACTTATTAATAAGCTTAAAAGAACATCTAAACCTCACTATGTTATTTATCTCACACAATTTAAGCGTTATAAAATATATTTCCGACAGAATTGCGGTAATGTATTTGGGTGAAATAGCGGAAATAGCAGATAAAGAAGAGTTTTTCAAAAATCATAAACACCCATATACACAAGCATTATTAGACGCAGTTCCGGTTATCTCCGATAAAAAGAGGGAAAAAACAATAATCGGAGATATTCCCTCACCGCAAAATCCGCCAAAAGGGTGCAAATTTCATACAAGATGTCCTTACGTTACGGAAAAATGCAAAAATCAACATCCGGAACTCTATGAAATATCCCCTAATCATAAAGTAAGGTGCTTTTTGTGTGAAAATAAATGCTGTTAATTAACTCATAACACTGATTATAAATAGATAAATAAAGTTTTGTAAAATAGACTGAAAACTTTGGGCAATTTTTAATCGTATCAATTTTTAATTATAATAAAACAATAAAAAGGAAATTATATGGAAGTATCAAAAATTAATTCTGGGAATGCTAACATTCAAAGTTTTAAAGAAGCTGAAAAGGAAACTAAAACAACTTCAACAGAAGTAAAAGACGGAAAGAAAAAACTTGCGTTAGCATTAACAGCACTTGGGGTGACTGCAGCAGCAGGCATAGCAATATACAAAGCAAGTAAAGGGCAAGCCGTTAAGTTATCAGATATTAAATTTGAAAAAGGTATTGCATCTTTAAAAGAAGGCGGAGAAAACTTTACGGGTATAATTAAAGATACTTTAAAAAACGGTGATAAAGTTATTCTTGAATATGAAAACGGAATTATTAAAAATTCATCAAGAACCGGTGCTGATTTTTCCTTAAAAAAGATATTCACTAATAATGAAAACGGAGAAAGATTAGTAAAAATAATTGAAAATGGAGAAGAACGAACTGCGAATATAACGGCATTATTAAATCAGGGAAAAGAAAAATTTGCGGCAATTACTAAAGAAAAGTCAGAAAAAGCAGCAGAAGCCGTTAAAAAAGTTGCAGATGAAGCAGTTAAAAAAGCTCCTGATGAAGTTGCAGAAGCTGCTAAAAAAGCTTCAGAAATTGCAGAACAAATAGGTTTAAAAGATTCTTCATTACTACGTAGTACATATTCTGATAAGTGGGATATTAAAGTTACAAGCATTCAACAACTTAGTCCTCAATATAGAGAAGCTCTTTCCCAAGATATGATTGCCGACTATATGAACAAATCTGTTACTAATATAAATGAGTTGGAAAAATATTTTACCCCTGAAGAAATTAAAAAACTCTGTGATAAAAGATGTGGTTCATCCCTTCTTGATTTTTTAGCAGACGTACAATCAAGACTGATGTCTCAAGATGAGTGTGCACACTATGTTAATAATATAAAAAGAACTGCAGAAACTTTATAATCAATAATTTATTCAGAACAAACAGTAATTTTATTAATTTAAAATTGCTGTTTGTTTTTTATTTAATAAAATTTTAAAATTATGATAAAATAATGTTATGGTAAATATAAGGGCGTTCATACAAGAGACCATAACATATCAATTGATAATAATGTTTCTAAAACACATTAAAGAGTTTTGTGAAACATTCGG
>CANPXC010000074.1 GCA_947585605.1 Candidatus Gastranaerophilales bacterium
AAGCATATTAAGGTCAAACTTATGTCTTGGAGTCTGCTGAATTACAAAGCCTTCCGTCTGCATTAAAATTTCAATTACATTATCTAATTGAGGTAATTTTTTCTTGCTCAAGGCTCTTATTTTATTTATGGTCTGTTCTATAATTTTTACTTTATCTTCCGTTCCTTGCTCTTGTTGATATTTTTTTAAGTTTTCAAGGTTCGCAATTTCTTCGGGGGTAAAACTTATAATCTCTCTCATATAAGAAGAAGGAAATCCCCAATATTTTTCTCGTGATTTAAAGTTTTCAATTTCTTCCACCTGCGGAACGGCAAGCATTAGGCTATCTCTCATTCTTTCCGCAGTTCTTCTGGATACACCAAATTCTTTCATAATATCATTTAACGATACACCTTGAACTCTTGACTGCATAATTACCATTAGTTCTACAATATCCGTAGTTCTGGAATATCTTGGCTTTTCTTGCATATTCATAACTCCGTTATATAAAATTACCATGTCATTTTTGGACATGATTATTATATCATTTTACAAAATTTTTTATTCGGAGAAGTGCGGGAAGGGTAAAAAAATTAATATAAATTAGCCGATATGAGCTTAATACCTCGGTTTCAGTTTTGATTTTAACGGTGATAGAAAACCTAATGAATACAGCAGAGATAGGTTTAGATTTTTATATTGTCCTTATTCCGCGCCATTTTATGGACAATGCGGAAAAGTTATACCTTTTGGCGCAAATATTAAAACAAGAGAAGAAGCCCTTGAAAAATGCAGAGAAAACGGAGTTTTTTGTTCTTACTTATTAATGCTTGACGGCTGGCAATTTAAAGAGGATTATCCTTATAAATTATAACTACGGCCTTAATTTTACGATAATAAAAAACGAAAAAACGATTGCAAATTCTGTACGTTTGAATATTAAAAAAGCACCCAAGTTTAGGGCGCTTTTTTAGAATTATTATAATTTATTATTTTTCAGGTTCTGTTATTTTTTCTTCTTCTTTTTCTTTTTTTTCGGAACCGACTTTACCGAGTATTTGCGGGAGTTCAATTCCTGCTTGATTTGCTAAATCGTGCATAGCCGGTAAGGATTTAATCAAATCACGCATAAAGTTAGCGGTCGTTGAACCTTTATCACTGCCTGTTCCGCCGTCCCAAACCGTGATTTTATCAAACTTGATATTTTTAATTGCTTCAACCTGTTGAGCTACAATACTTTCAATCTTTTCAATCATAAGGAAGCTTGTAGCAATTTCCGGTTTATTATTTGAAATTTTAACAAGTTCTTCATAACCTTTAGCTTTAGCTTCAAGTACAGCCTTAACCCCTTCAGCTTCAGCGAAGTATCTTGCTTTTATCGCGTCAGCTTCCCCGAGGGCTATTCTTCTTTGTCTTTCAGCTTCTGCGTCAGCTTCTACCTGAATTTTTAATTTTTCTACTTCTTGTCTTGCCAATTCTTCTTTCTTTAACTTAGCTTCTTCCTGTTCTTTCTGCGCCATTAAAACATCTCTTTGAGCATTTGCTTTCGCAACTTCCCCAAGTTTCAATGCTTCTGCCTGCTTAACCGCCAAAGTCGCGTTATAATCCGCTATATCTGCCTTAGCTTTGTTTTCACCTTCTACTGCTTGAGCCTCAAGAACTGCTGTTTTAATACGCTGTTCTTTTTGTGCATTTGTTCGTCCTATTTCGGTTTGGGCTAACTGTTCCGCAACCTGTACTTCTTTTATCTTATTAGCTTCCGCTTCACCTATAACAGCCGTTGAATTAATATTTGCAGTTTGAACACGCTGTTCTTTTTCCGCATTCGTTTTACCTATTAACGTTTGGGCTGTTTGTTCCGCGACTTGTACTTCTTTTTCCTTATTTGCTTCAGCTTCACCTACAGCACCTAATTTTTCCTGTTGTGCTACTTCAACCTTCGCTTTGTTAATAGCTTCTGCAGCAGCTTTTTTACCTATCGCGTCAATATATCCGGATTCATCCGTAATATCTTTTATATTTACGTTGATTATTTCTAATCCGATTTTATTCAGCTCCGTATTTACGTTACCGTTGATTTGTTCAAGAAATTTTTCTCTGTCCTGGTTTATTTCTTCAATTGTAAGTGTTGCGATAGAAAGACGTAATTGACCAAGAATAATATCGCTCGCTTGAGTTATTATATCTTGTTTGCTTAATCCTAAAAGACGTTCTGCGGCATTTATCATAATATTTTCTTTAGTTGATATACCGAATGTAAATGTTGCAGGTACGGCAACTCTGATATTCCCTTTTGATAATGCGCCTCTTAAATCTATATCGGTTGTCATCGGTTCTAATGATAATACTCCGTAATCTTGGACTAACGGAATTATAAAAGTACCGCCCCCGTGTACGCATTTCGCTGTCGTATTCCCTGCCGTTTTACCGTATACAACGATAATTTTGTTTGACGGACATCTTTTATACCTGTTCGCTATAAATATAAGTCCCGAAATTATCAGTAGCAGAGTACCAAATAAAATCAACATACTCATTTTCCACTCCTTCTTTTATTTTAAATGTTTTGTAACGTATATAATTTTATTTTCCACTTTTATAACTTTCACTGCCTCAAACGCTTCAATCTTCTCATCATCTGCGTTTACAGCGTCCAATATTGAAAGTTTTCCGTTAAAATTAATTTCTATTTGTCCTTGCTGCTTCGGATTAATACTTGTATATGCTTTTCCTTCGTTTCCCGTTAATGTTGTATAGTCATATACGACATTTTTATTTAATTTTTTTATGCAGAACATCAAATATGCGGAAAAGTACATAAATGCAAGACCTATTACAAACGCAATAAAAATGGCAAGCTTTCCGCCGGAATGATATTGAATTAACATTGTATATCCGCTCCAGCCAAATCCCATTAAAAATGCCAAAATGGTTTGAAGGGATATAAAATTAAAAGATATATCAGTATCCGTTATAGCGTCAAAATCGGATTCCACTTCCACATCTGCGCCTGTCAGGGAATATATTATCATTTTTATTATAAACAACGCTGTTGAAATAATTGCCGTGTATAAAAATATATTGCATAAATTCATCGCAGTCATAGTATATCCTTTTTAACATACAAATGTATTTTATAATATAAGTCAAAATTTTTTATCATACTTTTATATTATCTGTAAATAATATTTTGAGAAAAAATTTTTTATCTAAATAATCTCTGCTTCAAGTCTGCGAACTTTTAAATAATAAAAATTCAAATTTTAATCCAATTAAAAATTAAGTTTTATTGACATATTTAATAATTTGTATAGATAATAATTTTATGAAGGGTATTATATCTTATTCACGTAAAAATCTTACTTTGATGTATACAGTTATTAAGATTGTGACAATAATTCTTACCGCCTTCGCTTTTATATTTGTTCATCATATTTTATCTGATGAATTTAAGTGTGCAAAAAAATATATGGAACTTAGTGTAATTCAAACCGCTTCAAACCTAAACGGGCGAGTTATAAATTCATTAAATGAAATGAAATTACTTGCACTAAAAATGTCTATTGAAACAAAAAATTTTTCCGATAATGATATTTTCAATTTTCTTAATAAACACTTATCTGATTATGATTTTTATAAAATTATTTTTGTTAACAAAGAGGGCAAAGCTTTTATTATTGAAAAAGAAAAAGGATTTTCCTCTGTATCCGATTTTAAAAATCAACCGTATTTTTATGAAATAATTAACAGCCCCGCTGAATATATTAAAACAACATCCAATAAAAATGTTCCGTCCGGATATGTTAACACAATCGGTGTTAGGGTAAATCCTAATTCCGGGATGTTAATATCTCAAATATTCGGGCAAAAATATATAAAAATATTAAATTACAATAATTATAACGGGAAAGGTAATTCCTGCATAATTAATTCAGACGGCGATTATATAATTAATACACAAAAGTCAAATTTTCAAAATTTTTTTGAAAATGATATTAAATATATTAATACCACAAAAGAAAAAATATTATCTGACATAAAAAAAGAAAAGAACGGTTCATTTATATTTTTAAAAAATAAAGAAAAATATATTGCATCTTTTTCATTAATTGATACTACAAAAAATTATGTTATAACAACAGTTCCTTTAGATGTAATAACGCTTCAAATTAATAAAATGCTCTCGGGAATTGTCATAATTATTTTTATAATTGCGGCATTATTGATATCCTTGTTATATTTCAGCACATGTCTTTTTAAAAACCATGAAAAACTTATTTTTGATATGGCATTTACGGATAAACTTACGGGCGGCGGAAATAAAAACAAATTTATACTTATGGCAAGTGAAATATTGGAGGATAAATCTGCAAATTATGCGATTATTTCCGCAAGTATTGAGGGCTTTAGAGGAATAAATGAACTTTACGGTAAAAATCGTACCGATGAAATAATAAAAGACATTTATTTTATAATATTAAATAACCTTTCAAGCGGAAGTATATGTACACGAAATTATGCTTCTGAATTTTCTATATTATATAAATTTGACAATATTAGTAATATAAAAGACGTTTTTATAAATAAATTATCAAAAGAAATTGATAATTATAACCAAAAGGGTATCAGAGAAAAACTTTCAGATGAAGAAGCTCCAAAAAACACTCAAATAAAATTAAACTACGGAATATATATTACAGATGGTTCAGATGTAAAATTAATGTATGAGAGAGCATATTTTGCAAAAACAGAACTTAAAAGTAATATT
The DNA here is from genome assembly GCA_947585605.1 of Candidatus Gastranaerophilales bacterium. Taxonomy (GTDB): domain Bacteria; phylum Cyanobacteriota; class Vampirovibrionia; order Gastranaerophilales; family Gastranaerophilaceae; genus Avigastranaerophilus. Next base: position 4,748 of record CANPXC010000074.1, read on the forward strand.
GTAGAAAATTGTAGATTTTATGATGATAAAATGCGTTTGGAATTGTTAAATGAGAAAAAAATTGAAGCGGAAATGAAATGCGCATTGGAAGAAAAACAGTTTAAAATGTATTTACAGCCGAAATTTGATATTCAAACAAATGAATTATCCGGAGCAGAGGCACTTATAAGATGGATTCATCCGGAAAAAGGTTTGATTTGCCCTAATAATTTTATTCCTATTTTTGAGAAAAATGGTTTTATATCTGAAATAGACAGATTTATGTGGGAAGAAGCCGTAAAATTTATAAATAGTTTAAAACGGCAAAACTTAAAAATGTTTCCTGTTTCCGTTAATGTTTCCAGAATACATATAAATAATGATTATTTTATATCGGAATTAGTTAATTTAATTAAAAAGTATGATATCAATCCTATGTTCTTAGAACTTGAAGTTACGGAAAGTGCTTGTTTCGAGGATGAAGAAAAATTTAAACAGATTTTAAACTTATTAAAAGCGCAAAAGTTTTTGATTTCCATGGATGATTTTGGCACCGGTTATTCTTCATTAAATATGTTACGACATCTTCCTGTTGATATAATTAAATTGGATATGGGATTTATAAAAAATTCCATAACGGATAATGCAACCAGAATAATCCTTGAAAGTATTGTAGAAATGGCAAACAGACTCGGAATGAAAACAGTTGCGGAAGGAATTGAAACAGAAGAACAAGTGAATTATTTAAAAAATATACATTGTGATTACGGGCAGGGATATTTATACGGAAAACCGCTTGATATTGAAACTTTTACAAAAACTTATATTCCATCATATAAAAATTGTGATATTACATAATTTTATTGTTCAATCATGATAAAATAAACTTGTATAATTAGGATTATTTATTATGAAACCATGCAAATTCGTTTATGAGTCTATAAGATTTGATATAAATGCTATATGCTCTTGCTGTAATAATGTCAGGGGAATTTATATTCCGATTGACACGCATAGCAAAATAAATGAAGTTATGACTACTTATTTTGATAAAACAAATTATATTGCAAATGGCATTGATACCGAAAACGAGTGCGAAGGATGTTATAAACTCACGGATGAATATATGAATTCTCATCCTCAGCAATTATTCCCCAATAATATAAAAACAATATATATCTGCCATTGGAGATATTGCAATTTAAATTGTGTTTATTGCGTTTATAAAAACGAAAAAAAGAATAAAAATAATTATAATGTTGTGCCTTATTTAAAGTGGTTAGAAAAAAATAATAAGCTGGCAAAGGATTTTCAAATTGCGTTTGGAGGCGGTGAACCAGGAATTTTAAAAGAAATTGATAAAATTCTTGATTGGGCAAGGCATAATACGAACTCTTATATTTCCGTTATGACAAATATGATTGTTTGGCGCAATTCTTATAAAAAATTACTTGAAAACGGTCAGTTAATTCTTTTGTGTTCTTTAGATTCCGGCAATAATCAGTTATATAAAATAATTCATGAGGTTGATTGTTTTGATAAAGTTATTGATAACATCAAAACTGCCGTTAAATACGCTAAAAATGATAATCAAATTCATTTAAAATATATTTTGCTTGAAAATTATAATGACAAACAAGAATATATTGATGAATTTATACATCTGGCTGAAAAACTTGGTGTTTATATGATTCATTTTGATTTTGACAGGTCATATTATAATGTGAATAAGCCCATACCCGAACATTTGCTTAACCTTTATCAATATGCAAAGAGTGAAACTCAAAAAAATAATTTAAATTTAATTTTGGATGAGAGAACCGAATACAGCTATAATCATAAGATATTTACATAATCCTTTTAATTTTATCGGACAATTAAATTTCAAGTGATTTTTCACTTAAGGGCTGTGAAATCATAATCCCTTCACCGCCGATAAAATTAACTTGTTTTCCGTCTAAATACAAATAGATTTTTTTATCATCGCTGTTTATAATTGCCGTTTTAATTAATTGCATCATTCTGGAATAAATACTGTCAGTGCCTCCGCCATATTGAAAATCAGAGCTTAAATCAATTATAATTTTCCCGCCTTTGTGCTTTATTCCCAATAATTTTGTGGATTTAGGAACTTCACTATATGCCCCTGTTGATTTTTCTATTATGTTAGGCCCTTTTAATAATTCTTTAACTGCGAAGTCCAGTTTATTTTCATCTTTTGGTATTTCTCTTGAAACTTTTTTATAAATTCCGTTTCCGTCACTATCTAATGCAAGAAAATATATTTCTGCCGTTTCATTTTCTTTTATTATTGCAGAGGGAGTCTTGTTTTCATCGTCTTTTTTCGGCTCTTTATTTTTTGGCGTTTGAACATCTTTTTTTGCTTTAGGCAGTTCGATATTTGATATTCCTTTTATTGAAGATACAACCTTCACTATATCGTTTCCGTATTTTTCCTTTATAAAAAAGAACGATAAAACCAAAAGTATTATTATAACTATTTTTGAAAAATTACTCATTTTCTCCGCCGTAGTTTTTATTGATTATAAAGACGCCTTCAGTTTGAATTTTATCTCCGACTATTTTTGCTGACGTTATATTAACCTTGCAGTATTTCCCGTTTAATACTTTTGAGGCAAATGTAATTGGATTTATACCTTCAAGTATCGGTGTTAACATGCTATCATCTATTATATTACTTTTTGAATTAAAAAATATATTTCTTAATACAATTTTATTATTTATAACTTCTATTTGAGCTTTAGTTTTAATTCTTACGCTTCCGAATAAGGTTTTAAACGGAATAGTTAAATAAATTAAACCGTCTTTTATTTCCATATCGGGAGTTCTCATTTCAAAAACTTTTAAACCGTTTATTTTTACGGGCTTTTTTAAAATTTCGCTCTTAAATTCTTCTGAATTAAAAACATTTAATATATCTTGATTTGTCATATTAGCTTTGAATTTAAAAGGGAGTTCAACGGGATAATATATTTTTTTGTTTTGATATACAACTTTATTATAGGGGCATATTGTTTCTGCTTGAAAATCAGACAAACTTAAAGCTTTATATTGAAGATTTTTACTTTTTAATGATAAATTTTTAAATTCGCCGTTTTTTAAACTTTTTAAATTAAATATCTCTAAATCTGCTTTTATATTTGAATTTAATTCATTATTTAATCCGTTTTGTATTGCGATTTCAACAATATGTTGTGAAATAAAGCTTACTGCGCTTATTTTCGCAAGAAAATTTTCATTATCGGTTATTTGTGGCTGTTTATCAGGACATACTATTTCGCATATATTTTCCTCCGCTCTGCATACGGATATAAACATATTAAACACAAGAAGAAAAATAATTATATAAAATTTTTTCATCATAATAATACCTTTTTTGGTTGAATAAAATCCTCTGATACTTCCGCTAATGCCGTTATTTTGCCGTTATAAAATAATAAAGCTTCTTTAACGCAGTATTGATTACTGTTAGCTATTTTATTTCCGTTTATTATTTTATTAAAATCGTTTTGGTTTATTTCAATGCACTTAATCGGCAAAACCGTTTGCGGGGGAATTAAATTTCTTTCAATATCATTTTTCGTATAATTTTCATCAAGATTTACGGCATTTTCTAACATCATATTAGCGGACATTGTTCTTGTAAGTTCAAACATAACGGCACCTGCGCCTAAAATCCCGCCTATATCGTTTACTATAGACCTTATATATGTTCCCTTGGAACATGAAATTTCCAGCTTTAACATTTGTTTATCAAAGTCAAAATCTAATATTTCATTTTTGTAAATAATAACTTCTCTTGAAGGAATATCATCGGGGATTTTGCCCACTCTCGCCAGTTCATACAGCCTTTTTCCGTTATAATGTACAGCCGAATATGCAGGCGGTATCTGATTTATTTTACCCCTAAATTGAGAAAGAACAGCTTCAATTTCCTCTTTATTAATTTTGCGGAATTCAGTTTTAACAATATTCCCTTCCGTATCAAAAGTATCTGACGTCATTCCTAAATACATGCCTGCGATGTACGATTTATCGGAGGGCAGATAATCAATCAATTTAGCAGCTTTACCTATAGCAACAGGCAGAACGCCGGAAGCAAGCGGATCAAGCGTGCCGGCATGCCCGATTTGCTTAATGCCAGTTATATGTCTTAGTTGAGATATAATTTTATGCGAACTAATGCCTGAGGTTTTATTTACGTTTAAAAAACCAAACATTAGTATTAAATCTCGCCTCTTGAAATTTTGTTAATAATTTCAGTAACATTAGCACCGCGTTCAAGTGAATCATCAGGAATAAATC
>CANPXC010000075.1 GCA_947585605.1 Candidatus Gastranaerophilales bacterium
GGTTATGACCCGCAAAATGCTTATTTTGAATGTATTCATGAAATGAAATTAATTGTTGACCTTATTTATCAAGGCGGGTTCTCTAAAATGAGATATTCAATTTCCGATACTGCAGAATTCGGAGATTATGAAACAGGTAAACGTATTATCACTGATGAAACGAAGAAGGAAATGAGAAAAATCCTCGCCGAAATCCAAGACGGAACATTTGCTTCCAAATGGATTAGTGAAAATAAAGCGGCAGGCAGAGCGCATTTCCTCGCTACAAGACGTGTTAAATCAGAACATCTTCTTGAAAAAGTCGGTAAAGAGTTAAGAAAAATGTATTCTTGGAACGATGAAAAATAGTTAAAAACAAAATTAAGTACAAGAGAGGCAAATTGCCTCTCTTTTTTCATAAAAATAATAAAATATATTATGAACTATAAAATTATTTATCATATATAAAATTTTTATATATAAAAGTAAAAAATAAAAAATCTGAAAGCCTGTATTTTGTTTCGTTTTTATTGCTTAACGAAGCAGCGGCAGGGCGCAGCGTCGCTTAGCGGAGCCTTGGGCTGAGTTTAGCAATACAGAAACAAATACCGAGCAGAAGATTTTTTATTTTTTACTTTTTACTTAAATCGCAAATAAAAAAAGCAATTTCAGCCGCAACTGCTACGTATAGATAACATCTAATTTCAACCATAAGCCCCGTAACTCGGAGTTACACTCCTCAAACAGACGGGGCTTTGATGTTGTTTCAATAAGATGTTAAACTATACTCCGCAATGGGCTTCAATTCCTTATTTTTATTTGCTTTTTTATTTTATATATTTTTTTATATATTTAATTAATTACTTAATTGGAAAATTGTTCCATAAAATGATTTTATGACATAATATTTTTATGAACGATAAAATTGTAATCAGGAAAGCAAATCAACACAATTTAAAAAATGTCAGTATAGAACTGCCAAAAAATGAACTGATTGTATTTACTGGAATTTCAGGTTCAGGTAAAAGTTCACTGGCTTTTGACACAATATTTGCGGAAGGGCAAAGGCGCTATGTTGAAAGCCTTTCAAATTATGCAAGACAATTTCTCGGACAGCTCGATAAGCCTGATGTGGAAAGTATAGAAGGATTATCACCCGCTATATCCATTGACCAAAAGTCCACAAGTAACAATCCGCGTTCTACAGTCGGAACGGTTACCGAAATTTATGACTACTTAAGGCTTCTGTATGCCCGTATAGGTACGCCTCATTGTCCGCAGTGCGGCTGCGAGATTGCCCCTCAATCAATTGATGAAATAGTTGATAAAATATATACTTTGCCGGAAGGCACTAAAATTCAGATTCTTGCGCCTGTTATAAGAGGCAAAAAAGGCGAATTCATTAATTTGTTTGAAGAATTTAAACAAGAAGGTTTTGTAAGAGTTAGAGTTGACGGGAAAATATATAATTTAGACGAAGATGAAATCGAACTGACAAAAACACAAAAACACACAATTGAAATTGTTGTCGACCGCCTTGTCATAAAAGAAAGTGCAAAATCAAGACTGACAGACAGCGCGCAGATTGCTTTAGAAAAATCAGACGGGCTTTTAATTGCTAATGTAATCGGCGGAGAAGAAATGATATTCAGCGAAAAATTAGCTTGTCCCAATTGTAATTTAAGTTTTGAAGAACTTGCACCTCGTATATTCAGTTTTAACAATCCATACGGAGCCTGCCCAACTTGTTCGGGACTTGGCGCGCATTATGAACCCGACCCTGATTTGATTATCCCTGACAGAAGCAAATCACTTAAAGCCGGCGCGATATATCCATGGGCGAAAACAGGCAACCCGTATTACCTTGACGTTTTAACTTCCGTTGCAAACCACTTTGGTATTGATATGGAAACTCCTTTTGAAGATTTAAGCAAGGAACACCAAAATATCATCCTATACGGAAGCGGCGGTGAATGCGTTAAATTAAGGTTTAAAGAATTCGGCGGAACGCGATATGTCACGCAAACAAGACCTTTCCCCGGGGTAATTCCTTATTTTATGCATAAATATGAAGAATGCAACTCTGATGAAATAAGAGAGCAAATACAGGATTATATGTCGCAAATTCCGTGCAATGATTGTAAAGGCGCAAGATTAAAGCCATTTCCGCTTGCAGTTACTGTCGGTGGGAAAAATATTTATGAAGTTTGCCTGCTTTCTATAAAAGATTGCTATAAATTCTTTTCTGATTTGTATCTTGAACTCGATGATTACAAACTGACTATTGCAAAACAAATTCTTGAAGAAATCCGCGCAAGGCTGAAATTTATGCTGGATGTAGGATTAAGCTACCTTAATTTGGCGAGGATGTCAGCGACCCTTTCCGGCGGCGAAGCGCAGAGAATAAGACTTGCTACGCAAATCGGCAGCGGGCTTTCAGGTGTGCTTTACGTTCTTGATGAACCTTCTATCGGGCTGCACCAATATAATAATGATATGCTTATTAAAACATTAATAAGGCTCCGCAATCTTGGAAATACATTGATTGTTGTTGAACACGATGAAGATACAATAAGAAGTGCCGACCACATAGTAGATATAGGATTATACGCCGGAGTAAAAGGCGGTAAGGTCATTGCACAAGGAAGTTTAGACGATATTATTAACTGCAAAAAATCTTTAACGGGACAATATTTATCGGGTGAAAAAGTAATTCCCGTACCAAAAAAACGCCGTGAAGGCAGCGGAAATTATTTAGAAATAATTAATGCACATAAAAATAATTTAAAAAATATTGATGTAAAAATCCCTTTAGGTAAAGTAATTGCCATTACAGGAATATCAGGCAGCGGTAAATCAACATTAATGAACGATATACTTTATCAATATTCAATTCACAAGCTATTTAAAAACAAACCCAAACCTCAAGGAGTTGATAAAATAACAGGTTTTGAGAATATCGATAAAGTGATATGTATTGACCAATCGCCTATCGGAAGAACTCCGAGGTCAAATCCTGCAACGTATACGGATGTATTTACTCATATAAGAGAATTATTTGCAAAAACTCAAGAAGCAAAGGTAAGAGGTTACAATGCAGGCAGATTTAGTTTTAATGTAAAAGGCGGACGCTGCGAAGCCTGCAAAGGCGACGGTGTTACAAGAATTGAAATGAACTTTTTATCCGATGTATACATTAAATGTAATGTTTGCAAGGGTCAACGCTATAACAGAGAAACTCTTGAAGTTAAATATAACGGTAAAAATATTTCCGAAGTCCTTGATATGACAATATCTGAAGCTTTAGAATTTTTTGAAAACATTCCTAAAATAAAATCAAGACTTCAAACATTAAACGACGTCGGATTGGGGTATATGAAATTAGGACAAAGTTCTACAACTTTGTCAGGCGGCGAAGCGCAAAGAATTAAACTTTCCAGTGAACTTAACAAACGCGCGACGGGCAAAACTCTTTATTTGTTAGATGAGCCTACTGTCGGGCTTCACTGGTACGATTTGGATAAACTTATTAAAATTATTAATAAACTTGCAGATGCGGGAAATACAATTCTTATAATCGAGCATAATCTTGACCTTATTAAAACCGCAGACCATATTATTGATTTAGGCCCGCAAGGCGGAGATGAAGGCGGAACAGTTATTGCTCAAGGGACACCGGAAGAAGTCGCAAAATGTAAAAATTCTTTTACGGGACAATATTTAAAGAAAATGCTTAAATAAAAAGAGTGATATAAAATCACTCTTTTTAAAAATACTTGTTTTTACTGAAAATTATGAATTTTGAGAATTATCATCTTCTTCAATTTCTATATCATCAAAGAATTCGTCTTCATCATAAATTTCTTCTTCCGGCTCAACTTCTTCAGCATTGATTTTGGAAGCTTCATCTGCCTTTTTCTGTTTTGAAGCATTTATGAGTTCTTTAGCCGCATATACACCTGCAGCGCCGACTGCTGCAGCACCAACCTTTTTTAAATTACTTTTCTTTTTTGAAACTTTTACTGTTTCTGCTGAATTGTTTGGAACTTGAGCTGATTTTTCAGCTTTTTTATCCTGTTTTTTAGCGTGTATTTTATCTGAAATACTGCCGATTGAACCGCCGAGTATTCTGCCTGTTAATGCTGATAATCCGACTGATATTGCACTAACTACAGCGCCAATTGCAATACCAACTTTTTTATCACCGATTTTATCTAAATTTTCATTAACAGCTTTAACAAAAATGTCTTGTCTGTTTTTAAAAATATAAGCACCGCCTATCAAAGTGCCTGTTAATGCGCCCAATTTTTTACCGATTTTATTTCCTGTTTTTGCTGCTACTTGAGATTCAACTTTTCCGATATTCATAATATTTCCTTTTTTATTATTTTCTTGCTCATATAAAACATGTCAAAATTTTTATTTGTCATATAATGTAGAAATATGAAGTTTTATTAATATAATTTTTTATAAAAAAAAGACCGCGATTATGCGGTCTTTTTACGGTGTTTTTAGTTATTTTTGAATATCTTTAACGCTTAAAGCAATCCTGTGTTCTTGAGGAGTGAATTTTTTAATTAAAACTTCAACTTCATCACCTACATTGTAAATGTTAAAAGGATTAGCGTTAGCAGGTTCCATTTCGGCAGAAGGTAATAATGCTTCAACTCCGGGATAAATGTTAATGAATGCACCGAAGGAAGTTACTTTATTAACCGTTCCTTTTATTACCTGACCTTCTTGGAATTCGTTTTCGATTGATTCCCAAGGATTTTCACCCATTCTCTTTAAGCTTAAGCTTATACGTTTCATATCCATATCTATTTTTAAGATTTTTACTTCAATTTCTTGACCTAAAGAAATAACATCGGAAGGATGTTTAATACGCTGCCAAGATATTTCGGAGATAGGAAGAAGACCGTCTACGCCGTTAATATCAATAAATGCGCCGAAATCTGCAATTCTGACTACTTCGCCTTTAACAACAGAACCCGGTTCAAGCTGTGAAATAATTTCATCTACAACTTGTTCTCTTTGTTCCGCTACAGCTTGTCTTTGAGAAAGAATTAATTTATTTCTTTTTGCGTCTGCCTCTAATACTTTAACTTCTATATCCTGACCGATTAATCCGTCAAACGGAGCGCCTGTTCTTAATTGACTTGCAGGTACAAATCCTCTTAAATCAGCGATTTCAACGATTACGCCGCCTCTGACATTCATTACAACTTTAGCAGAAATAGTTTCATTGTTATATTTAGCATTTTGGAGTTCCTGCCATGCTTTTGCGCATGATAATTTTTTCAGGGATAAAACTATTCTTCCGTTTTCATCATCACTTTCTTCTTTCAGAATATAAAATTCTTTAACGTCGTTAATTGCAATATAATCAGAGTAATCTCTGTCATTAACTTGGTTATTTGTAATTTCTCTGTTTGGTAAAAATGCTTCTGTTTTAGCACCTATATCAACGAGAAAACCATCGTTATCCTGCTTAATAACAATACCTTTTACTACATCAGCTACCGAGAATTTGTAATTGTAGCTTTCTTCCAATAATCTGACGAATTCGTCTTGTTCATTTACTGTTTTTGCCATTTTTGATTTATGTCCTTTCTTAAATTTTTTCTAATTTTTCTATAACACTTTGTATGATATTATCAGGAGTTGAAGCACCTGCTGCGACCCCTATATTATTTGAATTTTCAATTAAATTTTTATATTCTTCCAAATCCGCACAAGTTTCTATGTGAATTGTTTTTGTAATTCCCGATAAAATTTCGGCGAGATGTGTTGTATTGGCACTTTTTTTACTGCCGACAACTATCATTAAATCCGAATGCTGAGCAAGTTTTCTTGCTTCCTGCTGGCGCATTGAAGTAGACTTGCATATTGTATTAAAGACCTTTAACTCACTGGATATCGGCACCAGATAATTTATTACTTCCTGTAAAAATTCAAGTTTTTGAGTTGTTTGAATAACGACTCCGACTCTTTTATGTTCTTTGATTTTATCGGTAAGAGTTTTTAATGTATCCAAATCGGGTACAACATAGACGTTTTCGGAATACATTTGTGCATTAGCTTTTATGGCAACAACTTCAGGGTGTTCAGGCTTGCCTAAAATCAGCACAAGAAAATCTTCTTGAGCTAACTGTACAGCCTTTTGCTGAACTTTTTTAACGTCCAGACAAGTTAAATCAACTACTTCAAAGCCCTTATCGGCTATTTCTTTAATCTTTTGAGGCGCCATACCGTGACTGCGTACAATACATATACCGGTTTCATTTGCCGGTAATTCATCAACAGTCATTATACCTAATTCTTCCAGTTCTTTTATAACGTGCGAATTATGTATAAGCTCACCTAATACCCATACCTTTTTAGATGCATTTTCAATTTTTATTTTTTTAGTTGTTTCGACCGCTCTTTTAACTCCGTAGCAAAAACCCGCCCCTTGAGCTAATTTTATATTTTTTTTCAGTGTCCTAAACTTCCATTCTTTAGACTAGCAGAGGTTTTCCTCCGCAGTACTTTTTTTATATCATGAACATTTTTCATTTGCAATCTATTTTGTGTACTTATTATGGATTGCAATTATTAAATCAAAAATTAATCCAATCAAAATAAGTATAGCACTTACAGGAATATAAGCGACTGCAAAATACCAAAGAAAATGCCCAAGAGTATCAGGTATATCAATTGAAACAAATGCAAATGCCATAACTATGGCATAACCGAAAAAACAAATGTCAGCCAGCCAAACAGGAAAAAGTAAACAAATGAATTTTGAAATTTGATAGGTATTTTCAAATTTTTTCATTAATAATCTCCTTTAAACATTTTTTTGTCGTTTCATAGCCGATTTTATTGATTTCTTTCTTCTTTTTATCCGTTAAAAAGAAATCGGTAAAAGAAACTCCTTCAACATCAATTTTTATAATGTTGATTTTATTGGTTTTATAATCTATTGAGGCTTGATTATCAATAATATATGCAGTCGAATTTATAATGGAATTTACCATTTTTATAGGGTTTTTTGATATTTTATTTTTGCTTCCGCCGGTTATCCTGAATTCTAATATATTATTATTTTGAAGTTCGGGTATAGCTTTGAAAATAGGGCAGCCTCTTGCTATATCGCCGTCTATTAAATTTTTACCCTCATAATTAAAGGGAGGAATTAAAAACGGCATGGCTGACGATGCTCTTAGAGCTTTTGCAATTTCAATTTCGGGAGTTGTGTACTTTGAAAATACTTTTATTTGAGATGTTTCAAGCTCTAATGCCGTTACATAAACATCTTTATCCAAATCTTTAAAACAAACGGACGGCATTTTACCCTTTTTATAATTTTGAGCGTAAAACTTTTGCTCAATTTTCTCTCGGAGCCAATTCAAATATTTTTCTCCTCTTGATACCGCAAGGTTTGAGAACATATTAAAATTAAAATCCGTAAAAAGTTTTGGCATATTAAGTTTATTTATTTCTTCCTCAATTTCATCGGCTCTGTACCCGATAGCGTAAAACACAATCATTAATGCGCCGATAGATGAACCCGTATATGTTTTTATTTGAATATTTTCTTCTTCTAATGCTTTTAATACACCCGCATAACATAAGCCCCTGACGGAACCGCCGGTGAATATAACATTATATTTCGTCATTGATATTCCTTTCTTCAAGCTGATTAATTTCGCTTTTTTTATTCGGAAAACATAAAAATATAATTATAAATATTACACTCTCAATTAAGCCGATATGTGGCGGTGTAAAAATACTTGAAAGAAAAATTGGAAGTGAAATTAATACATATATAAAAAATCCGATATATTGTATTACACGATAAAAACTATTTTTAGTCGTTTTAATGTTTTTAATGTGATTGTAAAATTTATAATCTATGATTAAAAATATACCAAAAAATATTGAACAACCAAAAGATATTAAGCATAATACAAAAAGGGCAATTAAAAATTCTCCAATATTACCCCAATTACTGAATTGGCGCGCAAATTCAACCCAGTGAAACAAGGCTACAAACAGTAAAATATATATGTACCCTATAATACTGCCATATTGAAATGATAATGTTTTTTCCAAATTAAACATAGAATAAATCTCCTGTTAATTTTATATTATTAGTTTACCATTCAACTGTTAACTATTCAATATTTTAATTTTAAATTTTACAAATCTTTATATTAGTTGACCATTCAACTATTCACCAGTAAATATTCATTTTTACTACTAAGAATTTAAAATAAATGATTGCTCGGGTGCAGCGGTACCATTAAAATTTTGTCAGATTAGTAAATTCTGACTGTAAACTTATCCGAGAATTGGTAAGACCCTGAAATAAATTCAGGGTGACATCATAATGTTGTTTGGAAATTCCTCTCTTTGTCATGCTGAACTTGTTTCAGCATCTTATAATCTGTGAAGTTAAATTAAATAAAAAAATGAAAATTAAATAAAAAAAATAATATAAAAATAAATGATTAATTGAAGCCCATTACGAAGTATAGTAAAAAATTCTTAATGAGGCAGCGGCAAAGCGAGGGCTGTTTGACGACCGCAGGGAGGAGTTCCCGAGCTTGTGCCGAATTTAGAAGTTTTCTATACGTAGTACTAGGGCGAAATTAATTATTTATTTTAAATGAATTTTTATAAAATTTAAAATAAATGAATTTTAATAAATCTATATAAAAAATAATATAAAAATTAAAGTCCATTGCGGAGTATAGTTAAACTTCTTAGCGAAGAAACAACAAAAGCCCCGTCTGTTTGAAGGCGTCAGCCTGAGTTACGGGG
>CANPXC010000076.1 GCA_947585605.1 Candidatus Gastranaerophilales bacterium
GCACGGAAAGTTCTTTCAACTACGTTGCCTGTTTCCGCATTTTTAAGTTTTGTTCTTACAAATGCAGCGCCTTTCCCCGGTTTTACGTGCATAAACTCGACTACGTTCCATAATCCGCCGTCGATATCAAGTGTTAAGCCTGTTTTTAAATCGTTTACAGAAATCATTTATTTTTCCTTTTCTTTGCGAATATTATATCGTATTTTAAACTATATCATAAAAGTTGAAAATATAATATTATTGTAACTATTTCTTAAAACACTTTAGCCAAATAGTCAAATACGCCTTTGTTTGTCTTCCATAATTGTTCATTTGTTTCATCTTCGGGCAATTCAAGTGTTATTGTAGGAATTTTGTGTTCAACTCCGGCGTAATTTCCGAAGCTCCCGGGGGTTGGGTAGCCTATATCTGCCTGAACAGGGTAGCTTGTTATTTGTGATATTTTTTCGGCAATCTCCTTTGCAGGCCCGTCATAGTTGACTATTTTAAACGGAGCGTGGATTGAAAGTATTGCGTCGATTTTATAATTATCTAAAATATTTATCATAAATCTTGTTTCAATTTCGCTTGCGGGGGTCGTACCGCCAAAATATTCTTTATTTTCGCTTATTACCCAATTTTTTGTCGGAAAATTCCTGTTTAAATCTACTCCGTTTGAGTTTTGTCGCTGATTTTTTATCATACCGTCGGGATTTAAGCAGGGAATTATTAGTAATTTATTTTTAATTCCTTCGGTATCTGTTTTTAGGTACTCATTTATTAAAAAATTGCCTTGCGGTTCTTCGCCATGAAATACTCCGATTATTAATACGGTTTTATCAAAATGTTTGTTTTGACTTTCTAAAAGCTGTATTTCTCTGCCTTCAAGGCTTTTTATTGTTTTAACCGTTTTAATCATTACCGTTTCTCTTATTATACCAGTATGAAATGTTCATAAATATTATTCCGAGTGCGGTGAAGATGATTAATTTATATATTAACTCAACATCCGATAAGTCAAATGCGAATATTTTTATAATCGTTATGATACTAAAAATAATACCTATATTTTTAAGAACTTTAATATCCTTAAATATACCTGTAATTAATAAAATTCCGGTGTATAATAACCAATTTATTGTTACCATATATTCAAAATCGCCGACTTGATTGAAAGTTTCAGCTGTGATTAAATAAAATCCCAATATTGACGCAATATATTGAAATATATGAGCATTAATAACATCAATTTTAGAATGCATTAATGTTATTATTATAGCTGCTGCAAATGCTGCAAATCTGATATTAAATACGGGTATAAAGCTTGCTTCATCATAATAATCATATCCGAAGATTAATAAAACTATAATCGCAGCCGCATATACAAAGTATCCCGCAAGACCGTAGAGAGGATTTTTTGTTATTTGTCCGATTTTGCTCATTTGTATTGAATATATCAATCCGACTACAGGTAATGTCATTAGCTGTAAAAACATATTTGAAGGATTTGAGTTTGTATATACCGATATTGCGTTATTTATTTCAAGTCCTGCAAATAAATATATCATTGATATAAAAATAAATTTTGTAAAGTTTATAATGTTATCTGCCGCAGGGTCATCATTATTTTTTATTAATAAGTATGATAAATAAGAAGATAAAATTACGGGTAAAAATGCTGCGCTGCGCATATTAAATAACGCGTTGTATGTTGTTTCATCAAAATATAAAACATTTTTTACCATAAATATTCCGATTACGGAAAAACTTACAAATAACATTATCCAATTAAGAAGATAATTATACTTATATTTATTAATTAAGAAACTTAAAAATACCGTTTCTGCCGACCAAGCTATAATTCTTCCCATATCATTAAATAAGAAATATGATGAAAGGAATATTGTTAAAATTAAAGAATATACAAAAGACTTATAATTTTTAGACTCTTTATTTATAAAGTAGTAAATAATAATTGCATAAACAATACCCGCGCCTAAAAGCAATAAGCCGATATAAGGTTTCATATCCGTGAAAATTATAATCGAAAATGCGGATATTAAGCCGAAATTTAAAAATGTAATGCTATTAGACGATTCTATTGATATTAAATTTTTCATTCTGCTTAAAATATCGTAAGCAATATATAAAGCCCAGAATATAATCGGATAAATGATGTTTAAATCTTTTACTTCCGAATAGCATGAAATACCCATAATAATTGTTAAAACTAAATTTAAAATGTTTATATAATATTTATCGGGATTTCTGTATGTATAAATGATTGAAATTATATTTAAGAAAATGAAATAACCGGATAAAAAGTTGATATCAGAGTATGAGGCGGCAATAAACAAATTGGAATAGCCGCCAAGTAAGGCAATAACAATCATAGATATTGTTTTTTGATTTTCGGCAGCCAGAAATGCTCCCATCATTATTAATGTTCCCAAGAAAATACAAGCTCCTTGAGAGAAAATATTAAACATTACCGTTGTACAAAAAACGGTAATAAATAATACTGCAAACCCCGTACCTGTAAGGATTTCGCTGTATCTTTTCAGATTGCTGTCTTTTATTGAACAGCCTTTGATTATCATTACCACACCAATAATCAAACATATAATTGTTTTAATCAAAGGTGATGTAACAAATGTTATAAACAAACCGCAGCTTATAATTATTGCAATAGCGCCTATGATATTGAAAATGTTACCCAAAAATAATTTTTCCAAACTTGTATCGGAGCTTTTTGAACAATCTTGAACACTATATTTAATTTCTTTGTGTTGAACATAATTTTTATTATTATCTTCAAATTCATCTTCATCATAGTATTCATCGTCATAATATTCATCATCATCACAATATTCATCATTATGTTTATTGGGATTTTGATTTTGCTCATCATTTTGCTGCGGAGACGGTTGTAAAAATGAGCATTGCGGAGTTTGCTCCGTCGTGCTTAAATTTTTCACCGTATTATTTAAATTCCATATATTGTTTGTTAAACTTGAGATTTTTTTTTCTAACAGTTGAATTTTAGAATTGAGTTTGGATATATCATTTTTAAGAAATAAAATCCACAAAGCAAAAAGAATAATTACTATAATATACATTTTTATACTCCGACTTTTAAGTTTATAAATTTATTTAGTAATATATTTAATTAAGCTTCTTACCCCTACGCCTATTCCGCCTTTTATGCCTTCATCATTTTTTGTTTCCAGAAATGCGGTTCCTGCGATATCAATATGAATCCAAGGAGTATTTTTTATAAATTTAGAAAGGAAAATACCTGCAGCAGAGGCTCCACCCATTCTTCCGCCGGTATTTTTGGTGTCTGCGATGTCGCTTTTTAAGGTATCGCCGTATTCTTCATACATTGGAAGCTGCCAATATCTTTCGCCTGCTTCTTTTGCCGTTTGAATAAATTCTTGGATTTTTTTATCATTATTGCCCATTATTCCGCTTGCAACTGTTCCTAAAGCGACCATACAAGCACCTGTTAATGTTGCAATATCAATTATTTCATCAACTTTAAGTTCTTCCGCGTAAGCTAAAGCGTCAGCAAGCGTAACTCTGCCTTCTGCGTCGGTATTATCAATTTCAATACTTCTTCCTGTTTTTGCAATAATTACATCACCCGGTTTATATGCACTGCCTGAGGGCATATTTTCACAAGCAGCTATAATTCCGTGTACTTCCACATCCGGTTTTAATTGAGAAATAGCATTCATTGTTGATATAACGGCAGCTGCTCCCGACATATCATCGCGCATTGTAAGCATTGATGACGGCGGTTTTAGGTCTAATCCGCCTGCGTCAAAGGTTATCCCTTTTCCTACTATCGCTATTTTCCTTTTTGCTTTCTTTTCCGGTTTATATTCCATGTGAATAAATTTTGGTTCATGCACGCTGCCTTGGCCTACGGCTAAAAACGCGTTCATTCCCATTTTTTTTATATGAGCCTTATTATATACCGTTGTTTTTACTCCCGAATTTTCAACTGCGTACTGCGCAAGTGTTTCAGGATATAAATATTGTGATGATTCATTTATTAAATTTCTTGTATTATTAACGGCGTTTCCTACAATTATACCTGTTTCAACGCCTTTTTTAGCCTTTTTATATTTTTCGTTATCGGTTTCCGCAATAATAAATTCTTTTATTTTAATTTCGTTTTTTACGGATTTGTATTTATCAAATGAATAAGTACCTGATATCGCGCCTTCCGTAATCATTTGAGCGCATAATTGCGGGCATAATCCGGCGATACCTGCTCCATGCAGTATGGAAACAATTTTTTTAACATTTCCCAAGCTGCTGCAATTTCTTACGATTTTTGCTGTTAAATTTCTGATTTTATCTGCCGTGAAGTCTTTTTGGCTCCCTAAGCCTGCAATTAAAATTATTTTTTCTTTGTCAGGAAGCGGAAGTTTATATATTTCACCGTATTTTCCCGTAAATTTTTCTTTTTTTATTACATATTCCGATATTAAATTTTTGTATTCTTTATTAACAATCCCCGTTACACCTGCGGGATTTTTTACTCCCTCAAACAAATTAACTATAATCACATCTGCATTTACGTCAAGTATTGATTTTTTTTCAATTTTTACCTGCATTATATTTCTCCTTATTCATTATAATTATCATTAAATTTTTTAATCCAGCCAAATATTACCGATAATTCGTACGGTTTAGGCAGATATAAATCCGCACCCGCATTTAATACCATTTCTTTATCGTGAATAGTTGTTGTAAATATTATATTTGATTTTAAATTTTCGGTTTCAAATTTTAATTTTCTGCAAATTTCAAGACCTTTTAAGTCTTCATAATCTCCCGCGTCCAAAATTATTGTTGAAGGATTATAGTTTTCAAGAACGGTGAAAATATCTTCAAAATTGTTAACGACCTTGACATTATACCCTTGAAGCCTTGCAGTTGCTTCCAGCAGAATAGAAAGAGCCTCATCAGGTTCCGCTATCAATAAGTTATTATTTTTTTCTTTTTCTTCTACAGCGTTGTCGGCGCTGATTTTAGGACGTTCTACCACATAAGCCGAGCCGGTTTTATATTTTGCCAATTTATGTGTGGATATTAAAGAACTGATTATTTGTTTTAAATCGCTGTATTTTTTGTATTTGTTTGTAATAACACCAATACTTGTTGAAACAAGATTTACTTTGTTTTCAGCCTCGTCATCTCCGTGCATAAAAACAAATCCGCGTTTTGCGTCATTTTGTGAATAAAATTTTGAAACAACGGTATCAAAAGCACATACAAGATAATTTGCAATCTTTTCCGCTTTTTCAGGGTCGGTTATTATTATAAAATCTTCTTTTGCCAGCTGTCCTATATAATCGTTATTATCGGTGGATGATTTTATTATGGCGGAATATGTTTGTAAAAGTTTATCCGTTGCGAGTTCGCCGTAAATTTCTTTGTAAAACTCAATGTTATCAATATCAATAAGCATTATAGCCCATTGCTGATGAGTATTCATAGTACGTTTAATCATTTTATAGGAAATCTGCGAGTTAAAAAGCAAAGTATTTTCCGAAAAACAATTTTCAAAATTACGTCTTATATGTGCGCTAATTCTTGCTTTAAATTCTTCGTTATTAATAGGTTCACTTAAAAAGTCATCCGCACCCGAATCCAATATATCAATCCTGTCTTGGATGTGGTCGGATTTGGAAAGGGCAATAATTGCGGGGCGTGTATTATATGTTAATATTCTGATTTGTTCGATGACTTTTTTTATATCGAAGTCCAAACTATCGGAAATAAGGATTAAATCAGGTTCAAAAGAGTTCATAATATTCAATGCGGAAGCAAAATCCGCCGCAGTAAATACTGAAATATCGTTATTTTCAAGTATTTTTTTATATTTTGTAGATTGCTCTATTCTTTTATCGATAATTAATACAACTTTTGTCAGCATATATTACTCTTTTATCTTATTTATACCGTTATCTTCAGGAGTTGCAGCTTTAAAAATCACTTTAAAATCACTGCCTTTGGGTGAACTTTCCACTTCTATTTTACCGTTCATCTTTTCAACGAGTGTTTTGGTAATGTATAAACCAAGCCCGTTTCCTTGTATTTTTCGTGTTAAAGGCGAATCTATACGCGAAAATTTATTAAATATTTTTGATAAATCTTCATTACTAATTCCGATACCTTCATCTTTTACGGAAATAATAACGGTATTTTCATTAAAATTTTGAGAAACTTTTATTGTTACGGTTGAATTATCATTTGAATATTTTGAAGCGTTATCCGTTAAATTAAGAAGTATTTGTTGAAATTTATCAGTATCAACAAGTATTTTAGGCAGATTTTTATCATAATTAAAAACGTATTTGTGCGTTTTGTATTGATTTTTTATCATTTGAATTGATGACTCAATAAGCGGAATGCAATCGACGGCTTTATATATTAATAATTCTTTATTTGATTGCATTTTTGACACGGTGAGAAGATTTTCAACAAGA
This sequence comes from Candidatus Gastranaerophilales bacterium, assembly GCA_947585605.1. Lineage (GTDB taxonomy): Bacteria > Cyanobacteriota > Vampirovibrionia > Gastranaerophilales > Gastranaerophilaceae > Avigastranaerophilus. Next base: position 6,486 of record CANPXC010000076.1, read on the forward strand.
TTTATTAACCTGTTTGATTGTTCTTTAATAATTAAAAGAAATTTTTCTCTTTGTTCCGGAGTTAATTTATCATAAGAAGATAAAAGAGTATCAGCGAAGCCTCTAATACTGGTTAAAGGAGTTCTGAGTTCGTGGCTTACCGTAGAAATAAAGTCAATATGAGCCTGCTCTAAGGTATTTAATTTTTCATCCCGTGTATCTTGCATGTTACTATTATATAACTTTTTTGTAACAGTGCAATCTAATTAGCCCGAGTAAATTTTTACAATAAGCCGAAGGCTATAGTAAAAATTTGCGACACTAGATTACATAACACTTGCAAACCCTTCTTCTAACGCTTGTATATTCCCGCTGAGCATTTCGGCTTTTTTACCCGTTAATTTCTTTTTCATAACTGAAATAATACAATCTTTGGTAACAACGGGAAAAGTTTTTAAAAATGCACCTAAGGATACAATATTAGCCATTTTTTCATGCCCGGATTTATGCGCGATATCTGTCATTGGAACAAATTTGTATGTAATATCATTTCTTGAAGGTTGAGATTTAACGAGTGAAGAATTAACAATCATAACTCCGCCCGATTTTATTTTGCTTTCAAAACGTTCAAAAGAAGGTTTATTAAGGGCAATAACATTTTCTGGATTTTCAACGTAAGCGCATGCAACTTCATCATCAGAAACGCAAACCGTACAATTAACCGTTCCTCCGCGCATTTCGGCACCGTAAGCCGGAGTCCATGTACAGTTTAAACCGTTATTCATTGCCGCTTCCGCCAGCAATTGCCCGATAAATAAAACTCCTTGACCGCCAAATCCTGCTATTAATACGTTTGAATCCATTATACCGCCTCGCTGACTTTATCTTTATATACACCGGGTTTAAATACCTCTGACATTTCGCCTCTAACTCTTGCGTGTGCTTGTTGAGGTGTCATTTTCCAGTTGGTCGGGCATGTTGCAAGTATTTCGACAAAACCTGTTCCGAGTCCTTTTATTTGAGCTTCAAAAGCTTTCTTTATACATTTTTTAGCATTCATTATAGCTGCGGGACTGTCAAGAGTAACTCTTGCAACATAAGCAGTTCCGTCGACTTCTTTTAAAATTTCCGATATTTTTAAAGGATAGCCTGCCAATTCAGCTTTTCTTCCGGTGGTTGTAGTAGTTGTAACCTGCCCTATTAAAGTAGTAGGCCCTGCTTGTCCGCCTGTCATACCGTATGTTGTATTATTTATACAAATGGCGGTAACTTTCTCGCCCCTTGTCATGGCGTGAATAGTTTCTGCTAAACCGATTGAAGCTAAATCCCCGTCACCTTGATAGGTGAAAACAATTTTATCGGGTTTTGAACGTTTTACCCCTGTTGCAACTGCCATGGAGCGTCCATGCGGAGCTTCCACTATATCTACATTGAAGAAATCGTATGAAAAAACACTGCACCCAACAGATGCTATTCCGATTGTTTTTTCCCGAACTCCAAGTTCATCCAATACTTCCGCCACAAGTTTAACGGCTGCTCCGTGGTCACATCCGGGGCAGAATGATATTTTAAAATCATCTTTAATTGAATCGGGTTTTTTATATACAAGCTGTTCCATATTTGTTCTCTATCATTTCTTTGTATACATTTTCAATTTGTTTGTAAATTTCTTCGACAGTCATCATGACACCTGCAGGTCTTCCGTAAAATTTAATCGGGATTGTAGAGGCGCATGTTGCAATGCTTGCTTTAATATCTTGAAGCATTTGACCGCAATTAAGCTCTATATCTAAGATACAATCAACTTTTTGTGCAATTTCCGCAACAATTTTTTCGGGGAACGGATTTAACATAATCGGTCTGAAAAGACCTACTTTTAATCCGTTTTTCCTTGCTTTTTTTACGGCTGCTTTGGCAATTCTTGCGATACTTCCGAATGCGGTTATAACAAGTTTTGCGCCGTCTGTTTCATATTTTTCGAATATATTTTCGTTTTCCAAGATTTTATTATATTTTTCAAAAATCTTAACAACTCTTTTTCTTAAAGATTCTTGTTCACGTTCAATTGAAGCAATAAACCTTGGTTTCCTGTCTTTTGCGCCGTCTAACGCCCAAGATGACTGGTCAATTTCTTCATAAGGATACTCGCCAATAACGGCAGGCTCCATAGTTTGACCTATCATGCCGTCTGCTAATAAACATACGGGTGTTCTGTATTTTTGAGAAACGTGGAAACATTTGTATGTTAAATCAACACATTCCTGAACACTTGAAGGAGCATAAGTAACAATCTTGTAATCGCCGTTACCGCCGCCTTTTGT
>CANPXC010000077.1 GCA_947585605.1 Candidatus Gastranaerophilales bacterium
TTAATATTTGATATGCATTATATCCTTGTGCCGCCAAGTTATTTGCGCCATGCTGGCTCATACCGACTCCGTGTCCGTTCTTTTTTAAGTCCCCGTCAAAGGAAGGAACGGATTGAAGGAAGGAACTGCCTGAACTCCATACTTTTGTTTGACCTCCCGAGCTTGCGTGATAGTATGTCGGAAGAACCTTTTTATCCTGAACAAGAACTATACCTTTAGTATCTTCAACGGCTTTAGAAGTTGTTGTTTTTTCTGCGCTGGCTCCGCCATATACTTGATCGGCTGTAGTATCAACCAAATCAAAACCTTGAGAAGCGTGTTTTCCTGCGTTTCTTGTTGCTACCGCATAGCTTCTTGCCGCTATCGCCTGAGCTTTTAGTGCTTCGGTATTCCATTTTGACGGCATTTCGGAAGGTACTACCCCTTTTAAGTATTCTTCCAAAGGAACTTTGTTAATTAAGGTTAGTTTTGTTCCCATATTATTAATAATAAATTCGCCGCGGTACCAGGCTCTTTTTGAACATAAGTATCCGGGAGTTTTGGTTCTTATAATTACCTGATTTGTTCCAAGCCCTACATCTTTTTTGTCGATTGTTATGGAAATTTCATTCCCTTTGGTTTTAAATTCATAAACCTTCATGGGGCGTATTTCGTATAAAGCTTTATCTCTTAATCCGTCATATATTTGAGCCGATACGGAGGAAGCTATTTTTACATTTTTTGTTTCAGTACTCAGGCCTATTTTAATTGCTTCAGCTCTGGCACAAAATAAAAATGTTATAGTTATTAACAGAATAAATTTTCTGAAAATCATATCCCATACTCATTGTAATCGTATTACTTACATCATACCACATAAAATTTGTCATTTCTAATAAATCATCCTTACGGAGGAGAAAACATTATATAAATGCAATTATTTCAACTAAAAATACGACTACTTTTGACTTTTAATATTATATCATTATATAGAGTATTGGCGTATATAAAAACTCGCCGAAAGTTAAAACAAGTTACAGATAAAGGGTAATTCGTATGATAAATGGCGGTGTTCATTTTACGGAACCGGGAATAGTTCAAAATATTCGTGCCATGAGAATGCAAACAATTCTTATGGGGATTACAAATGATAACGTAACGGGCTTTGATAAAATAGGTTATCAAAGAAAAATCCCCGTAGTATCTTCTTTTGCCGAATTTATCGGAGAAGACGCTATTTCCACAACTACGGATGATACCGTCGGCAGATTAGGTTTGACTGAAAATCCTTTAGATGTTGCTTTGGCGGAAAAGGGATTTTTTCAAATCCTTACTGATAACGGAATTCAACTTACCCGCGACGGCAGATTTAAGATGAATAAAAACGGTGAAATCCTTTCATTGGACGGTTCTAAGGTGCTTACTAATATGGGAACTCCTTTGGTTTTACCAATTATTCCCGAAAAATTGGAAGATATATCAATTGATTTAAACGGTGTTGTAAGAGTTTATAACAAAGATACGAGAAAAATGGATACGGCAGGAACTCTGTCCGTTGTTACTTCTGACGGTGCTGCTGTTTTAAATCCCAGTGTAAAACAATATTATAATGAATATTCAAACGTAAATCTTCAGACTGAATTTATGCAGGCAATGGTTTATCCGAAAACGTTTGAAGCAAACAGACAATTATATCAAATTCAAAATTCCAATCTGCAAAAAGCGATTTCGGCGCTGGGAGGCTAGAAGGGTAAGATATGACTACAATCCAAGGTATAATTAGCAAAGGTATTATAAATGCGGAAAACCAATTCGAAAGAATGGGCTATATTGCAAGTAATGCTTCTAACTTAAATACAAATTCATATAAGGCTGTCAGGTTTGAACAAATTTTAAATGAAAACGGATACTTATCAGGAGTGGAAAGAACTGACTTTTCTCCCGGGTCATTGAAAAGGACTGAACGTGAGTTGGATGTTGCAATAGACGGAATTGGATTTATTCCCGTTACTTCTCCTGCTGGTGATGTTGTATATACAAGAGTCGGCTCTTTTACTGTTGATAAAGACGGGTATATCGTTACTGATGACGGATATTTGGTTGGCGACGGTATTCAAGTTCCAGTTAATTACGACAATATTCTTATAGACGCAAACGGAAAGGTTACCGTATCTTCATTTGACGGTTCAACACAAGAAGTTTTAGGCGAAATTCCTTTGGTATGTTTCCAAAATCCCGAGGGATTAAAAGCTGCTGATAATAATAAATATTATCTGACCGCTCAATCCGGTGAACCTGTTTTAATTAAAAATCATTCGAGAATTAAACAAGGTAATCTTGAAGCTTCAAATGTTGATTTGATTTCTCAATCAAATGACGTTATGAGAATTAACGCGTCATTACTAGCAAGTTTTAAAGTAATGTCTACTATAAACAGAATGTACGCAAATGTACTTCAACTTAATCAGTAAAGAAGGTGAGTAAGTGATTAATCCTGAAAATTCAATATCAAGAACATTACATGTGTTGGATTTGATAGCGGAAAGACATAAAGCATTGTCTTCAAATCTTGCGAATATGGATACACCAAACTATCACAGAAAAGATATATCATTTTCGCAGTATTTAGGCGGAAGTTCAAATCCTCTGGAAACAGCTCTTGCCCAAAAAATGGGAGCTGCACCTGTTACGGTTGAAACAAAAGCTGAAAAGGTTAATCCTGCAAGAGAACTTTCGGAAATGCAAAAAAATTCCATGTTATTTGCGGTTGCTTCAAGGCGAATGACATCAATAATAACACAAATGAAAACGGTAATAAATTTAGGTAACGGATAATGGGTATATTTAGTGCAATGAATATAGGCTGTGACGGCCTGAGCGTACACGGTGCAAGATTGGATATCAGTTCAAAGAATATTGCTAACATTGATACTCCAAATTATGTAAGGAAAATACCGCTTGTTGTGTCAACGGACAGAACATCATTTTTAAGTGTCATGAATCAAATGAAAGAATCTGTCTTCGGGCCGGGGTCACTTCCTTATGCATCAGGTAGTGTTGCTATGTCGGGTGTGGTTGAAGATCCTACATTGGGAGAAAAAATATATAAACCGGGTCACCCCGACGCTGATGAAAACGGTTATATAAGGACTTCAAATGTTGATCCTTTAGTCGAAATTACGGACGCAATAATGGCTCAAAGAGCTTATGAGGCAAGTTTGGCAATCATTACAATGACAAAAAACTTGGCGGACAGAGCGGTTCAGATTGGAAGTTAAAAAGTACTGAGGGGTAGTGTGTAATGTTTACAGGTATGATACAAAATTTATTAAATTCTTCGGGACAAACTCAAGCTCTGCAGCGTGCAAAACAGCTGGAAAATTATGTTCAAACTCGCACCCGCACTGAAGATTTATCCCAAGATGTTGAACTTAAAACTTTTGAAGATGTAATGAAATCATCTTTAAATGTTCATACAAGGTTTAATATAAATAAAAATAACGGAATAATAAAGTTTGGTGAGCTGACGCAAAAAAATACAAAGGCAAGAATAGTTGATGAAAATTCAAATATTTTTGAAGAAAACAGCATTACAAACTACATTCCGCAAGTTGATAAAAAGGCTGAAAAGGCGCATATAAAAGATTTAATATCAAAAATATCCAAAAAGCACGGCATTGATGAAAAACTGGTAAATGCGGTAATAAAACAAGAGTCGGGATATAATCCCAATGCCAAATCAAGCGCAGGTGCAAAAGGATTAATGCAATTAATGCCCTCAACCGCAAAATCTTTGGGCGTTACCGATCCTTATAATCCCGTTCAAAATGTTGACGGCGGTGTAAGATACTTAAAAAGTATGATGGAAAAGTATAACGGAAATGTTATTCTTGCTTTGGCTGCATATAACGCAGGGCCGGGAAATGTTGATAAGTACCATGGAGTCCCTCCTTTTAGAGAAACTCAAAATTATGTAAAAAATATTTTGGCAAATTATTTGTAAGAAAGGCTGATTTATGATTGAAAATTCTTTTGTACCGAATATAAACATATTTTCCAATTCAGTTCCGAGCGTCGGGTTAACGCAAGCTCCCGCCGCAAGCTTCAAACGTGAATTTGCTGGTGCCTCTGAAGCTGCTGATTTTAAATCGGTTTTGTCAGGTTTGGTAACTAATTTAAATAATGAAGTGGAAAAACCGGATCAATTATTAAATCAACAAATGATGGGCAATTCCGAGGTCGATATCCATGATGTTATAACTGCCGTTGCTAAAGCCGAATTAGGTATAAGTTTAGCAACTCAAATTACATCTAAAGTAGTTACGGCTTATAATGCCGTAATGAATATTTCTATATAAGTGTTAAGCAGTTACCCGAATTAAAAAAAAATAGTATAATATTAACTAAGTGATAGTATAAGATTAGGGATTTATGGATAAATTAAAAGAGTTATTAAAAAATAAAACTGTCATGTACTCTGTTATTGGCGGAGTATGTGTTCTTATTTTTATAATTATTCTTAGTGTTGCACTGACGGCGGGAGGTAAAAAATCATCCGGCGGTCAAGCGGTTGAAAAAGTTCAAAAAGAACAATTTGATATAGTTACAACGGATAATCAGGGTAAAGCTATTGAAATTCAAACATTGCTTACCAGAAACGGTATACATGCCAAAAGAAGTCTGGACGGTTCAAAAGTTACAGTCTTTTTGGAAGCGGGAAAATATACTAATTCCGATAGAGATCAAGCTCTGCTTGCAGTCGTAAAAAGCGGATTGGTTGACCAAAATGTCGGTCTTGAAATATTTGATAAAAATGATTTTACATCTACGAGAGAAGATAAAAGAATTAAACTGGCAAGAGCCGTTAACGGTGAATTATCGCGTTTAATAAGACAGCTACCGAACGTAGATAATGCTTCGGTGCTTGTTACTATTCCCGATAATTCCTTATTTAAAGCGGATAAAAAGCCTATAAGCGCAACAGTTATGCTGACTGTAGCAAGCGGAGTCAGGTTGGATAATTCAGTTATTAAATCGATAAAAAGCCTGCTAATCGGCAGCGTGTCAGAACTTACTGCTGATAATATATCTATAACAGACTCAAACGGTAATGTTTACAGCAGTCTGGTTAAATCTATTGATGACCAAATTTCTAAGGTGCAGGAACTTGATACATATATGCAAAATAAAGTGGCAACGCAGTTGGATATGCTTTTGGGCAAAGGCAATTATGTCGTTACGGTAAGTACATTTTTAAGTCAAATTCCTATTGAAGAAACGAGTATAAAATATGACGCCGAAAATAAAACTCCGATAAAAGAACAAACTTTTAAAGAAGGGCTTGGAGATAATTCTTCAGATACAAGCAGAGGATCGGACGCGGTTAGTGTATATCTTCCAAACGGGCTTAAAAATTCATCATCAACCTCAACACAAGATAAAACTTATGAAAGAGTTGCAACAGATACTGATTACGGAGTAAGTAAAACTCATATAACAAAGTATTCAAAACCGGGAATAATAGAAAAAGTATCAATAGCCGTAACAATGAATGCTGCAGCTATGCCTCCGAATATGACGGAAAATGAATTAAAAGTTTTAGTGGCAAATGCAGTTCCTAAAGCATCTCCTGATGATGTTTCAATTGCTTATGCGGAAACTATTGACCCGTATCTTTCTGCAGACAGAAATGTAAATCTGCCTGTTGAAGCGTCCGGAAACCCTTGGTGGCTTGCACTTGTATTAATTGTTGCAGGGCTTGTAGTCGGTTTTGTTTTCGTTCACAAAAAACTTAAAGCTTCTGCTCAAGAACAGGAACAAGAATTAAATAATTTGAAGTTGAAAACACAGGAACAAGAAAAACAAATAGTGGATGTTAATTTAAAAGCGGCTGAATTAATAGAAAAACAAACAATTCTTACGCAGGAATTGTTAGAACAGCAAAAACAGCTTCAAATCGAAAAGAAAAATCAGCCCGAAATATCTTTAGATGAAATGATAGAAGAAGTTAAATCGGATATTGAGCAATCGGATAGTGAAAAAACATTAAAGGAATTAAAAAGCTGGATTGAAAAAACGTAATGGAGTAAACAATTAATGCCTATTGAGGGATTTGATTATAAAGCATTTGCAATAAATTTAGCAAAGGACGCAGCGGAAATACTTTCGCAGCAAGGGTCAAACGCTGCCCCTGATACTCTTACGGAGACCGATAAAAAAAATATTATTGAAACCGTAAGAAGATTTTGTTTAATGTGCGGAGAAGCCTTGAGTAATGACCCTCAATTAAAATTTACGGCGGAACAGGCTTGTCTTGTTACTCAATTTATTGGCGAATGGACTTTCCATAAATCTATTGACCTTATTACGGGGAAAATCCCAAATCAATTCCGTGAACCTATTTTGCAAGTTATAGCAGCTAATATATTTAATACGGGAAAACTTGCTATTATTAAAGGTATGCCGCAAAATACTCTTGTTGATTTAATCGAAGAAAAAGTAAAACAAGTTTATTCGGATGAACTTAAAAAACTGCTTAAAAAAGGTGTAATTTCCCAAAAAGAATTTGAAATTGCGGTTAATTCTTCAAATTTAGATGATTTAGTTCAAAAGTCAGATGATGAAAATAACCTTTCAAATTTACAAGAGGATAAGGCAGATACAACTCCAAAAGATAAGAAGGTTCTCAAGCTGGCAGCACTCGCAATATTACTTAAAAATCTGCCTGAAGAAAGAGCTAATCAAATATTGAATTCTCTTGATAAAAACGATGTTGTGCATGTTACTAATTATATGAAAATGAATAACATTGAAGATAAAATTGACCATAATGTAATAATTAAATCTTTGGAAGAAATTAAAAACATAATCCCTGCAAGTGATGTGATAAATGTCCACAGATTATTACAAAAACATTATAAATTAATAAATTCGCTGCCACCCGATGTATTGAGCGAAATAGCTTTAAATGAAAGAGAAGCGGTAAAAGATTTTATTTTGGATAATACATTCCCCGCTCAAGAGATGTTTACACCTTGCGTGATACAATCCTTAGTTAACAGCATAGAAGAACAAGTTCATGATTATTAAGAAAAAATATACAAATATTATAAGTAAATCTGAATCTGAAAATAATGAAACGGAACAAATTGAGCTTCCGGAGGAAATAGCGCCGGAACAAACTGCTGCCAAAGAAGAAACATCTTCTGAAATGCCCCTTCCGACGGAGGAAGAGTCAGCGCAGGCTAAAAATAATGATTTTGATTTGACTTTGGAAAATATAAAATTTGAACAGAGAGAAGAACGCAGGGAAGGTACAAGGCGCAGAGGCTATAGAAGAACCCAGGACAGGAATATTGTTTCAAGAGCGCAAACAGAAGCTATTGCTATTAAAGAAGCAGCAAAACAAGAAGGATATAAAGAAGGTATTGAAAATGCTCATAAGGATATTGATGAGCTTAAACAAAAATTTTCCGAATTTTTCAAATATAAAGATGAAATTTTTGATAAAGTATCCGGCTGTATTTTAGATATTTCAGTTGAAATAGCAAAAAAAATCATTAAAAAAGAAGTAGAGCAGGATAGTGAACCGACTCTGGCAATAATAAGAGAAGCCGTAGAAGAAGTAAATAAAACAGAAAATAAAATTACGTTAAAAGTCATGCCAAAAGATGTAGAAATAGTTAAGGATAAAGTGCCTGAAATATTTTCGGATAAATATTTTGAAGCGGCAGTCAGTGTAATAGCCGACAACAATATCAAAGAAGGCGGAGTTATAATTGAAACATCCAACGGAATAATCGATGCGTCAATTTCAACCCAGCTGTCAATCATAGAAAAAGCGCTTTGCGCTCAGGAGGAGAAATAAATTAAATGGCTCAACCTCAAAGCGCAAAATCATCAATACTTAGTGAAATCTCATTAGCATTATTTGTTATATTGCTAATTGTAATTTTGATTTGTGAATTGCCGCCCATAGTAGTTAATTTCGCTATCAGTTTTAATATTACACTTGGTATATTGCTGTTAATGATATCATTATACATTCAAAGACCTTTAGAATTGGCTTCTTTCCCTTCCATAATTCTTATCGGTACAATGTTCAGACTTGTATTATCAATCGCTTCAACAAGATTAATTTTAGCAAAAGGGGAAGCCGGCGAAGTAATTGACGCATTCGGGAACTTTGTTACAGGCGGAAACTTAATTGTAGGATTTGTTATATTTATTATTATTACTATTGTACAGTTTATGGTAATCACAAAAGGTTCGGAACGTATAGCCGAAGTTGCCGTACATATAGGCAGTGTCGATCAGGCGCACGCCGCGCTTTAACGCCTCGGAAACCGACGTGACGCAGACGTCGCCCTCCAGGCTGTATGTGCCGAGCCCGTTCAGCGGCATATCGTACCCGCTGTTTAGCCTCACCGTCTTTTTCTTGAAATTGAAAACCGGGGCCTTCGCTTTTTTCACCACTTTTATCTTCACCCAGGAAGACGCTTTCTTCTTCCCAGCCTTCACAGCCACCCGGATCTTTGCCGTCCCTTCCTTCCTGGCGCGGATCGTTCCTTTTTTGCTGATGGAAACGACCTTCGGCTTGGATGAAACATATGTTACCTTCTTTTTAGATATTTGACTGGAGGTTTATTAATGAAATGTGATATATGTGGTTCTTTAAATA
>CANPXC010000078.1 GCA_947585605.1 Candidatus Gastranaerophilales bacterium
GTGAGCGCTACGTTATCTGCTTGCTTCGTAGATCACATTCAATTTATTAAGGAGTTTCCTCTATTAAATTGTCTGTGTTTTTAATTTCCCTTTTCCTCGAGCCCGTCGCTCTCTTTGCTCGACTACTCTTTTGAAAATTAAAGTTTTACTTCGATATCTACTCCGGCAGGCAAATCCATTCTTGTAAGTTCTTCTGTTGTTTGTGCTGTCGGATCATAAATATCTATGATTCTCTTGTGTATTCTCATCTCAAAATGTTCTCTTGACTTCTTGTCTACGTGAGGTGAGCGAAGTACACAATATAATCGACGTTTCGTAGGCAACGGAACAGGTCCTGCAACTCTTGCGTCTGTTCTCTTTACAACTTCTACAATTTTACTTGCAGATAAGTCGATTAGTTTATGATCATAAGCTTTCAAACAAACTCTGATTCTTTGTTGCTTGCTTTCGTTCATTTCCACTTCCTTTTGTCTTATGGCTTTTGCTTCGACGGCTTTGCATATCTGCTTTGAAAATTTAAATTTCCTTCTTGATTTATGCAGTCTATTTTCGCTTTTACGTAAAAATACATCTGCCCATCTCAGCATATCTAAATTTATATTAAACATAATCCGTCGTCAACTAATATTTTTTTATTTTTTAGTTTTTTCTTAATATTTCTTTATTTTTTTGTATTTTTCTTGACAAATCCCAAAAATATATAACTTACTACCAATTCTATGAATGTTATTGTTCCTGATATCAGGTACAGATTTATATTCTGTACTCTAAATATTCTTAATGGCAATACTAAAACATACTATAGGATATAAAAGTAAATGTATTTTAACCGCAGAATTAAAAATTCCCGCTAAATCATATTATAGGATCTTTTATTATTAACTCTCTTGCTTCATTTGCGGTTTTGTTTACGTATGCGTAGTATTTTCTTTCCCAATCATTTTCAGCTTCCTGCATGCCGGTTAGTGCTGCGTCTTTAATTTGACTCAGCAAATCCGCCGTCTGATTTATAATTCTAAATACTGTACCTTCATCACAGCTATCTTCCGGAATGGATTTTAACAACTGCTGCCAGTTCAGTCTGCTATTGGGATTGATTTTATTTAATGTTGCCCATATATATAATATTTTTTGTGAAAATCTGTTTAATTCATTTGGTTTACTTTTTATTTGTAATAAATCTTCTTTTCCGTTTATTTCAAATATTTTTTGAGGAACATTTGCACATATTTCCTGCATTGTATTTTCTAAATCTTTTTTATTTAGGACGGTTGAATTTTGTTCCAAGTATTTTTTCATTTCATTTAACGAATACAAAGCGTCTGCCAGATTATTTTTTACGGTTATTTGGGCTTTTATGTGCTGTGCCTGATTATAATCATTTTGAACTTTTTCAAGCGGATATTTCTTTTCAAACTGATAATTTTCAGCAATTTTATCTTCTAAGTGAGCGTCCAAATAATTCATCAATTTTGCGTATTTAATTTCATTTTTTATTTCTTCATTTTTCTTTTCATTACGAGCTTTTGCTTTTTTACTTGAGGAGGCTGATTTTAAGGCTTCATATTTATATTCTGATTTTTCTATATATGAGCTTATATCCGAAGCTTTAATTTCTTTTTTATATCTTTTTAGTTCTTCAAGATAACATTGGAGCAATTTTGAAGGAATTGTTTCGCCTTTTTGAATTTGATTACACAATTCCTGCGCGGAATTTATTGAAAATTGTACGGAATTAACAGATTTCTTTATTTTATAAAGTTTTGATCTGATTTCCTGAAGCTCTTGTATTCTTTTTTCCGCTTCGTCCGTTGTAATATCAGGTACATCAAGTCCGTTAATAAACTTCATAACTTCTTCTTCCGAGTTGAAGCTTTCGGGCGTCTTTCCCATGTCTTTCAGCATTGAATTTACGTAACGACTTGTTTTTTCATAAACATTTAATACCGCCTCCGAGGCGGATTGGCTGATATCCTTTGTACAATCAAGCTCCTGAGGTATTTCATCATACATATCCATATTTGCAAATGCACCTGCAAACAGCGCCATTGTTTGAGGATTTAAATTCATAAATACCGGAGTCTGCGTCATTATGTCGATTAATGTTAATGCGTCATATCCGCATATTTTTGAAGCCATTTTCCCTTTTGTTGTTGAATGTATTAAGCCGTTTTCCGTTTCTAAATACCCTGTTTGCTCCAGTAATTGAATTTTTCTTTCGCTTAAATCTTTTAATTGCGACATTTTTTCTGATTTCATATTCTCCGAAACATTTCCGTCGTTTACGAAAAATGATTTAGCAAATATATTATCCAGCTCTTTAGAAGTGCCATGTTTATCAAAATACTCGCATAAAAACGGATACTCAGGTTCATACTTGCTTTTTATGGGATTACATCCCATTAATTGCAGTGTGGTAAATGCTTCTTGGGATGTTCTATCCACCGGCATTGTGTATACATAGCCGATTTCATCTATACCTCTGCGCCCTGCTCTGCCGGACATCTGTTTATATTCATTCGCGGTTATCATTTTTAATACGTGTTCATTATCTTCATTGTCACACGGTTTATACGGACTTGTTATTACTACCGTTCTTGCAGGCATGTTTATCCCTGCCGCCAATGTTTCCGTTGCAATTACCACTTTTAACAGCTTTTTCTGGAACATTTCCTCTATCATTGCTTTTTGTTCGGGCATAATACCTGCATTATGAATTGCATACCCCTTTTTTAAGGCAGATACATTCAAGTTTTGACCTATATATTTTTCAGCTTGATACTTTTCAAGAATTTCAGTTATTTGTTGTTTTTCATCTTTTGTAGTTAAATCAAACCCTTCAGAATTTAAATAATCCAGTATATTTTCAGAAGATTTTCTGCTAAATACAAAGAAGATTGCCGGAAGTTGTTCCAGTGAATTTAGTTTTTCAATTGCTGTTTTATAATCACTTAAAACAGGTTTATTACAACACTTTAATGTATCAATATCCTGATATGCCGCTTTGCACTTGGGTATTTTCTTCATTAGGATTTGTTTTTGTTCTTCATTATACGCTTTTGTATATATACTTGAATACTTTAGCGGAACAGGACGGTTATCTGCCGCTACTGATACCAACTCAATATTATTGCCTCTTATTGCACCTATCCAATTTTTTATATCTTGAGAATTGCCTATAGTAGCACTTAATGCCAGAAGCTGAACATCTTTTGGAGTAAACATAACAGATTCTTCCCAAACAGGCCCTCTGTTTGCGTCGCCAAGGTAGTGAAATTCATCAAATATAACTGTCCCGAGATTTTCCATTATAGGATTTTCTTTTTTTTCACTATCAGCCAATGCCATGTTCCGATATACTTCCGTTGTCATTATCATTATCGGCGCATTGATATTTTCCCGCCTGTCGCCTGTCAATATTCCGACATTTTCAGCACCGAATATTTCTTTGAATTCATTAAGTTTCTGGTTGCTTAATGCCTTTAAAGGCGTTGTATAAAATGTTTTTTTACCGTCAGCCATATTCTTTGAAGCTGCATAATAAGCTATTGCCGTTTTGCCGATACCTGTCGGAGCTTCCGCAAGTACATCTTTTCCGTTATACAAGTGTTTCCCGGCTTCCAGCTGGAAAAAATCCGGATAAAAACCTTCCTTCAAATGATAAAAATTTTTTGTTACTGTTTTTTGAAAATCATTATTTGATTTTTTAACTATATCCCTGCCGAAATATAACTGAAACATTGAATTTTCGGAGCATTGCTTTTCTTGTGCGAAATTATTTGATTTATTTACTTGTATATTATATTGTCTTTGGCCATTTTTTATCGATGTAACAGGGACGATTTTCATGTTCTCTCCTTTTGATTTAATCTAGTGTCGCAACATTACGCTTGCTCCTCGTAACCGTAAAGTTGCTCACCTTTTCAATATGCCACTCGCAAATTTTTACTCAGCTGACGCATACAGGCTCAATCATCCTCACTTCGTTGCGGTGTTTCGCTTTGTAACAACTTCGGCTTATCGTAAAAATTTACTCGGACAAAATCCATATTGGATTAAAACCAAAAAAGATTTTTTTTTCGGACAACGATAAACATGTTAAAATAATGTTACATTACGATATTCCCGTAAACCTTTTTAAATCATTTCTGTCAAATACCTCTATAGTTTGAGGATTATGCACAAAAATTATACAGGATATTAACGGTTTAAATATATCAAACTCCGGAAACGACAGTTTCTTTATCAAATCTGCCATATTATCCGTGAGAAATTCAGTTATTAATATCTTATTTTTAAACACTAAAGAACTAAAATAATCTAATGCCGTCTTTGTAGTTATACTTTCAAAATAAATTATATCGGGTGATTGAAATTCTATAAACCGCATTGCTTTATCAATGTTAAAACCTATATTTTCGTTCAATTCACACTGGTTAACGTTTTCAAGATTATATTTCGCTATAGACTCAATAGTCATAATATTTTTTGAATTATCTGCTATTTCAGACAATATTGAATATATAATATGCGTTTTCCCCGAAAGTGAAGAACCGCATACAAGAACAACGCCCGGATTTTGAAGTTCTGTTTTTATTGATTTAATCTGACTTTCCGTCAAATTTATTTCAGACAGTTTTTTGGGCGGTTTATATATTTTTAATAATATTCTTTCTCCGTTAATTGTAGGAAATGCTGATATACTTGCCGTTAAAACCAAATCATCCACTTTAAATATAAGTTTACCGAGCTGGGGCAATTCACATACATTTGCATCCAGCGCAGAAAGCGTTTTTAGCTTTGATATAAACGGTACTACCATTACGGAAGGTATTTGTCCCGTATTTATTATTTTTTCATTTTGCCTGAAATTAACACTCAAGCCGCCGGGAACATGTTCAAAAAACATTTCGTGAACATTATTTAAAATAGCTTGTTTTAAAATTGCTCTTATTAATATTTGTGTATGTTCATCGGATAAAACATCATTATGAAGCTCTTCTTGCCAGTCAAATTTAACTTCGTCATCTTCTATCTTTATTTGTCCCACAGAATTTCCGCTGTCATAATACTCTTCAATCTTTTTTAATACAAGACTTTCCGCTGAAACTACAGGCTCTATATCACAGCCGGTTTGTTCTACTATTTTATCTATTGCAAACAAATCAAGCGGATCCGCCATTGCTACGGTTAATACATTTTCTATTTTAAATAACGGAATAATTTTATATTTTCTCGCATCATTGAAATTAATATACGACAGGCATTTAGTATCCGGCGTATAATCTTTTAAATCGACGTAGGGTATATGCAGCTTGCTTTCTAAGAATTTTAACAAAACTTCTTCAGTTATAAGATTTGATTTTATTAATATTTGTCCTATATTTACGTTTTGGGAAGCTGCAAGTTCTGCGGCTTTTTCAATATCTTCATAACTGACAAGACCGTCACGGACTAAGTCATATTTAAGTTTTTCCAATGTTTTATTTGTTACAAGTTCCATGAATAAACTATCCTAAATAACTCTTAACCTTTTCCACAACATAATCCACTTTAAACGGTTTTGTTATATACTCGTCAGCCCCTGTTTCTTCCCCGATTATTTTATCTTCTTCCTGGGAACGTGCCGTTATCATTAAGATAGGGATATTTTTATATTTATTATCATATTTTAATAATCTGCTTATCTTGTAACCATTAATTTTCGGCATCATTACATCAAGTATTATTAAATCGGGAGAGGCTTCACGTGCCAGATTTAATCCTTCTTCGCCGTCAGACGCCGTTATACATTCATAACCTTGAGCTTCCAATACAAATTGCAATATTTCTATTATATCTGCTTCATCGTCAACTATTAATATCTTTTTCATCCGTTTCCCCTTTTGAAAATTGATTGAGTTTATCAATTAAAAAATTTACATCATCCCCATCCTGCGGACACAGTGCAGATGAATACATTATACCACAATTGGGATTTTCTTTATTCATAGTTTTTATAAATGTATCCAATTTGCGAATTTCAAAGTCATATACAAACGAATCCATATCTACGGCATAAGAATAATAATATCTTTTACCGTCATTAACTGTTGTATACTCTTTAAACACTGACGTTTTTCTAATTATATTTTCATCAAAAACTTTTTTAGTAATCGAATTCTCATCCGCAGTTTCACACAAAGAAACCAAAGCTATATTTATATGCTCCTGTTTGGCTTTTTGAATATCCTGTTCCAGAGAATGTTCAAATATTTCCTTTTCACTCATAATCGGGATTGCCAAATAAAACGTTGAGCCTTTATTTAACTCACTTTCAAGCCAAATAAAACCTTTATGAGCGTCCATTAATTTTTTTGCAATCGGAAGCCCCAAGCCTGAACCGCCTACTTTTCTGCTTAACGAATTCTCTATCTGCTTAAATTGTTCAAAAACCTTGCTCCAATTCTCTTTGGCAATGCCTATACCGCTGTCTTTTACCGAAATTTTTACATATTCATTGCTTAAATTTTCCTTCGGGAAATCAAAAAACTCATTATTTTTTATTTCGTCAGAACTTATTTTAGAGCTTGTAATTTCAATTGTGCCATTTTCGGGAGTAAATTTTATTGCATTTGACACTAAATTTGTTAAAACCTGCTCCATTCTTTGGGTATCAATATATACCAAATCCAAATCCTGCGCCAAATTCATATTAATTGTAATGTTTTGTTCCTTCGCAAGATTTTCAAGCGTATTTTTGACAAGCTCTACAGGCAGATTAATATTTGTTTTTTCAAATCGGAATTCCATTTTACCTGCTTCAATCTTTGATAAATCAAGTAAATCATATATAATCGCCGATAATCTTGTTACATTTCTTTTTGCAAGATTTAAAAATTTTTCCATAGTTTCATTAATATCACCGGCACTGCCCTTAAGAATTATATCCAACGCACTGTTGATTGATGTTAAAGGCGTTCTTAATTCGTGGGATACTATTGAAATAAATTCGGATTTCAGTCTTTCCAATTTTTCCAGTTTTATATTTGTATCTTTTATTTCTTCGTACAAAATTGCACTTTCTAACGGCAATGAAACCTGTTTCACAAGCGTTGTAAAACATTTCGTATCCTCTTGCGAAAAATCCGTTTCTCTGAAAACTTCTATTATTCCGTAAAACTTATTTTTAATATTTATCGGCGCGAAAAGATTATCGTAACTGAAAATATTTAAATCATATTCTCCAAATCTGTCTTTAGTTTCTTTTATAACTTGAATGTCTTCTATTGAAGGATTTATTGAAAATAAAGTTTTATAATTCAACAAAGCTCTTAGTTTTATGGCATTTTCCAATCTGGAAGATAACGGAAGTACAGATTTAATAATAAGTTTTATATCATTTACTTCGTTTAATATCAATGCATAAGATAATGATAAGGATAAACTTCTATCCAAACCGTCTGCCATTATTTCAATTAACTTTGTTTTATCCAACGAACCCGCAAGCTGCGTGCTTGTATTATACAAAACATTCAGTTGATATAAGCTTTTTGCTAAATCATTATTGTTTTTTGAGAGGACTCTAAACGTTTCGCTTAGCTGTAAATTAGAATTTATACTTGCTTTAAATAAATTTTCATTGATAGGACGCGTAACATAAGAATTTGAATACTTTAAAACAGAATAATCAATATCTTTTTCTTTTAATAAAACTATTGAACGTATATCTTTTGACTGCATTGTGAGTTTTAAGTTTCTCATTAATGGAATTATATCTATATTTTTAGACTCACAGTCAAAAATAAAAAGAGGCGCAAGCTCGTTTTTTACTGCGTCTTCAGCCCCATGTGCAGTTTGAATACTTATAATTTCAAATAAATTTATATCCGAAATATCCCTTACAGTATTTATTGTTTCATTATTATCCGAAATCAGTATAATTTTATTCATTCCAATATTGTATCAGCAATTATAAAAATACGTTTAAGAATAAACAATTCTTAATTTTTAATAGGGATTTTAAGAATATATTAAGAATTGTAAACCATTCAAAAGCTTGCTGTTGTTGGTTTTGAATATTTTTTATTATTTTTTTGATTTATTTAAGCAATTATTGAAAGTTTATATACTTTATATATATGTAAATGATAAACACAAGATATTAAGAGAAACCTAATAAAAAAATAATATTCATACTTACCTTACTTACTACCTTTTACTAACACACGAGGAAATTGAAAAAGATTTCAGAGGAACCCTAAAAAGTTCCTTTTTTTTTATTTAAATTTTTCTTTTTAATTTATTAAAGATTAATTTAAAATAAATAAACTTTTTATAGACTTTAAAATAAATGATTAATTGAAGCCCATTACGGAGTATAGTAAAAACTTCTTGATGAGGCAGCGCCAAAGCGAGGGTTGTTTGACGACCGAAGGGAGGAGTTCCCGAGCTTAGGCCGAATTTAGAAGTTTTCTATACGCAGTACCGGGGCGAAATTAATTATTTATTTTTAAAAATATATTATTAATAAATAAAAAAAATGAAATTCGAGAGCCTGTATTTGTTTCGTTTTTATTGCTTAACGAAGCAGCAGCAGGGCGCA
>CANPXC010000079.1 GCA_947585605.1 Candidatus Gastranaerophilales bacterium
CTATCGGGACTATATCCAGTAATCCCGCAATTAACCCTAATAATACCGCATATTGAACTTTTAATAACATTAGTCCGACTGCCGTAAATATCGCTACGGTTGACATTGAAAGCACTTGCGCGATTACGTATCCGCCCACCTTATGTTCTATATTCTCATATACTTCTTTTGCTTTTGATTTCAGTTTCGGAGGAAATACCAAGATTATTGCATCTCGTATCAGGTTCTTTTCATTAATCATATAAAATACAATAACACCCATTGTAACTATAATTGTTATCATTTCCATAAATGCCATTGTAAAGTCTATTGATTTATTTACTACTCCGGAGGCAAATTTTGATGATGCGCTTGTTATTGTATCAATGTTTACGAACTCTATTAACGATTTCCCCATTATTGTTTTATTGCTTAAAAAGTCTATTATACTTCTAATAAATTCCGGAATATTATTTACTGCCTGATGAATTTCTTGTATTGAAATGCTTACAATCGGAATTAAAAATAGTATTACGATTAAAAAAGTGCCTAAAATTACTATGGTTGAAGCAAGAGAACGTTTCATTTTCTTGCTTAGTTTATCTACCGCTGGATTTAATGAACAAGCAAGTACAAATGAGGCAAATGCTAATAATGCTATACTTTTTATTTGAATAATAAAATATATTAAAAAGACTATAACTATTGCAAAAAGTATATTTTTAAAATTGACGTTTTTATTATTCCAAAACATTTTAAGCTCCTTAGCTGTTAGCGGCTTTACTGCTGAAATGAGCAATCTGAATGCTGCAAACTAAATTGTATGAAATAATTATAGCATGATATAAGAATAATGTAATTCAAACTGTTTAATAATTAAGTTTATAATTAAATTCTTCAAGGAGTTTTTTATTAATTAATTCTTTGTTATATTTTTGAATACCGGAACCTTGGTCTATCCAAACACTGTGTCCGCTGTGACCTTCAAAACCGTGGATATAATATTCTTCTCTTTGTTCTTGTTTGGGAAGCGGGTCACTGAAACTATAACCGCTTTTAATCATATCTTCAAACCAAAATGCAGCTATATCTCCGCCGTCAATATAATTCCCGAAATGTGATTTTATTTTTCTTATTTTTTCTACATCTATCAAGCAGCACCATTCGTTTATTCGGCATTCGCGTTCATAGTTTCTGTCAAATAAATTTTTCTTTTTTTTAGTTCTGTATGTTCGCGGCCAAATGCCGGAGGGATATTCTTGTTTCATTATTTTTGAGGGAGAACAGTTGTTTTGATGTGCGCAGGCCCAGCATTGTCCCAAATCTCCGATTATTGCCAAATTGGGGTTTTTATTAAATTCGTCCAAATATTTTTTGATTATATTTTTACGGAATAAAATATCATCGTGCATTATAAATAGTTTTGAGGCTGTTGTGTTGTTTATTGCCCATTGATATCTTATATCTTCTTCGGGAGCGAGGTTAAATGTTAATAAAGCTTGAATATATCTTCTAAAATCTTTTAATACCAAATTAAACAGATATGAGGGTATGGGATATGCCAGTGTTGCGCGGCCGGGTTTGAATTTTTTAGTTGTAACTCTCAATTTTATTTTAATCGGAGCCATTGCATTTATAAAATTATCATCCGTGTAATGTTTTGTAGTTTCTTCACCGGATAAGTCATCTTGAATCCAAACAGTATCTACATAAAAATTTTGATTTTCAATATTACCCCCCCCCTCATCAGATTTCAGCGATTTTTTCAAACTGAGTAAGGAATATATCAAAGATTCAGGCTTTTTATAAGATTGAATGCTGACATCAACTTTTTCCATATTTATACTCCGCTTTTTAATTTTTATCCGAATTATAACATGAATATACTATTTTAAAATTTCAAAAAATATTGTATAATCGGTTGTTCAAGAAAGGAGATACAATATGTGGAAAAGTGACGTTGATATCAATCAAGTTGTTGAATTAAGAGTTAAACCTAATGTTTATTTCGGTTTTGGCGCTATCAACAAAATTGAAGATATTGCAAAAGATTTAAAGGCAAAGGGAACTGATAAGGTTCTTGTTGTTTCCGGACGAAATGCTTATAAATCTTCAGGCGCTTGGGAAGTTATAGAAAAAACATTTAAAAAATATGAGATAGGATATATAAATTATGCGGAAGTAACGCCAAATCCAACGGCTGATGCAGTTGATGCGGCGGCAAAACTGGGGAAAGAATTCGGCGCAAAAGCTGTTATGGGGATAGGCGGCGGTTCTCCGATTGACGCGGCAAAATCAGTTGCAATAATTCTTGCGAATGAAGGTGTTACGGCAAGAGATATTTATAATTTTAAATTCACTCCAAATAAAGCTTTGCCGATTATAGCAATTAATTTAACCCACGGTACAGGAACGGAAACGAACAGATTTGCAGTTGTTACGATACCTGAAACGCAATATAAACCTGCTATTGCTTATGATTGTATTTATCCTTCATATTCAATCGATGACCCGGGATTAATGATGAATTTATCACCCGAACAAACAATATATGTATCAATAGACGCGGTTAATCATTCGGTTGAAGCTGCTACATCTAAGGCCGCTTCGCCGTTATCAATTTCAACAGCTAAAGAATGCATTGAACTTGTAGGTAAATACTTACCGAAAATCAATGCAAATCCTAATGATAAAGAGGCAAGATATTTCTTACTGTATGCTTCAATTTTGGGCGGAGTAAGCTTTGACAACGGTTTATTACACTTTACGCACGCACTGGAACACCCTTTAAGCGGCGTAAAACCAAAACTTTCTCACGGGCTTGGATTGGCAATGATATTGCCTGCGGTAATTAAGTATATCTATCCTAAAAAAGCAAAAACAATTGCAACATTGTTCCATACTATTATACCGGATTTAAAAGGGACTCCGGAAGAAGCGGAATATGCGGCTAAAAAGATTGAAGAATGGCTGTTTTCAGTTGGTATAACAAAAAAACTTTCCGATGAAGGTTTTTCTGACGCAGATATTGAAAAACTCGTTGATTTGACTTTTGAAACTCCTTCTTTATCCGGTTTGCTGGCTATAGCGCCTGTTGACGGCAATAAAGAAACAGTAAAAGCTATCTTTAGAGAATCTTTAAAACCTTATAATATGTAATTTTTAATAATATATATGATTGCCGCGTTCGGAATTTATTCCGAACGCGGCTCCCCTTTTTATACGTTTGAGCTGTCTTTTTCCGTTTTTAACGGTTTAATTATATTACATAATTTGGTATTTCTTATATCTATAGCAAATCCAAAGGTATTTATTCCGTCCGGGCCTGTATTATATATAAATTCCGCATTATTCATCTTTAACAGTGAATTACTCAAAAATAATCCTAATCCTGTTGATAAACTGTTTGAATTTTGATTAAATACTGCATTCTTATTAAATAAGCATTGCAATGATTCTTCCGTTAATTGTTTTCCCTCGTTTTTAACAAGAAAAATTAATTTATTATTTTCTAAATATGTTTCAATATTAATTATCGTACCTTCTTTACTGTGTGTAATTGCATTCATTATAATATTTGTAATTATTCGTTTTATATGCATTTTATCAGCGGTAATATTAATTCTTGGCGATTTAAATACTGTTTTATAAATATGTTTCTTGGAATTTAATAATAATTTATTTTCAAGAAATATCTCCTGCAGTACATCTTGTATACAGAAGTCAGAAATATTTAAGGCTATTTTGTTATTATCATATTTGTATAACCACAGCATATTTATCAGCATATCAAGCATATTATTACTGGAATTAAGTAAATCATTTAAAAAGGTTCTTTGGATATCTGAAATTTCTCCGAATTTGCCTTTTAATAATAGCTCAATGGCTCTTATTTGAGCTATTGCAGGATTTTTTAAATCATGTGTTATTGCTGCAATTATATTATTATTTTCCTTTTCGCAGCGATTATTTAATCTTTTAAATATAGTTACAATTGCAGAAATATATAAAGTTAAAATCATTAAGTTAACAAAAAAATTATTTTCTATTGTAAGAATATAACCAATAACTAATAAAGAAATAATTGAACCCAAAACTTTTCTTTTCATTTAAAGAATATATCTCCGCTATACTGAATAAAATAGTATAAGAAAAAATTAGTTTCTATCAGCCAATCGGCTAATAAAATTTTTTAAATGTATAAAAATATAACTTAACATAACTAGCAAATTTTTTTTTCTTTGAACGATATATAAATGAAACAAGTACACAATTTAAGTAAAGGATTTTATTAATGGAAACAACGAGAGTATCATTCGGAAATGTAACGGCAGTATCCGGTACACCGGCAAGAATTAAACATTTAAATCACTGTTTAAAAGAAGATGTAAAAAACGGTAAAGTAATAGTAAGAGATGTTACAAAACGTTATTTGAATTTAGCTTCCAACGGACAATTGGCAAATGCAGCTCAAAATGGTGATAAAATACAAGTTTATATTACCGGCAGAGATGTAAAAAAAGTTAAATCTTCATTGCCTGAATGGGATACAATAGAAGGCATTTTATCTCACATTACTTCCCATATAGAAATGAACAGAAAATCAGTCGGTGAAGTAAAAAATTCTTTGTTTACAGAAGCATAATTAAATAATCATTTTTTAAACTGCAAATCTATTGGTTTAGATTTGCAGTTTTTTATGTTAAATTTAATATGTGAGAAAAAGAGGTAGGTTAACATGATTAAAGAAGTATTGAAAGAATTTAAAGATTTTGCGGTTAAAGGTAATGTTATTGATATGGCCGTAGGTATAATTATTGGCGGTGCATTTTCTCCGATAGTTAATTCTCTTGTTAATGATATAATTATGCCTCCTATCGGATTTATTTTAGGTAATGTGGATTTTTCCAATTTATATATTCCCGTAACCGCTTCACAACAGCACTATGCAACACTGGCAGAAGCCCAAAAAGCAGGCGTAGTTACTATTAACTACGGTGTCTTTATAAATACTTTAATTACATTCTTAATAGTAGCTTTTGCAGTATTTATTTTGGTTAAATTCATAAATAAATTAAAAGTTGAAAAGAAAGAAGAAACTTGTGCCGCAGTTGAAGCAGCTACAAAAGAATGCCCATACTGCTGTTCAACAATTAATATTAAAGCTACAAAATGTCCGTTCTGTGCTTCAGAACTTAAATAGTTAATTTTTATTATATAAATTAAATTTAACTGGCAATTTTATTTAAAATCTGCTTTTATATTAGTATGGATGAAAAAATTATAAATCTGAATATTGATAAAAAAAATGACGAAAAAAATATTGAAAAAAATATTTCTCAAAAAAGTTTTTTTCATTCAAATCCAATATTGCAGCAAATGTTTTTGTTAAATTTAAATAATAAAAAGGGTAAATTTAAATTTAAAGATTTATTCAGATAATTTTTGTCCGAGAAAATTTCGCGATAAGGAACTTGAGCGAAATTTTGGAGTGGCGTTTATAAAAGGTGAGCAACTTTACGGTTGCGATGAGCAAGCGGAAGGTTGCGACACTAGATTAAATGATTAAATACTGTAATTGTCATGTATAGAAAAGCATTTATAAATAAATTTTTAAAATACGGATTTGATATTGCAGAAGCGAAATCCGAAATCGATTTTGCGGCGGAAATGCTTTTTAATTACAAATATAAAGATTTTGTTCTGGGAAAAACTTTAGATTTTGAACAAATTTCAAAACTTGAAAAAGTTATAACAGAAAGAGTTGAAACAAGAAAACCCATACAACAAATTATAGGTCAGGCTTATTTTTTAGGAAGAAAATTTTTTGTTAATAAATATACGTTAATTCCCCGTCCGGAAACAGAAATATTGGTTAATGAAACATTAAATTTATGTGAATTTATTGAATTTCCGGAGATTTTGGATATCGGAACGGGAAGCGGGTGTATACCGGTTTCACTGGCAATAGAAAATAAAAATATAAATGTAACTTCGGTTGATATATCCTCGGAAGCGCTTGAAACTGCCAAAAAAAATGCTTTAATTCACAATGTGTATGAAAGAATAAAATTTGTAAAGTCTGATTTGTTTGAAAATGTCGAAGGAAAATTTAATATAATTGTGTCAAATCCGCCGTATATACCGTTGAAAGATAAAAATACGCTTCAAATTGAGGTGAAAGACTATGAACCTCAATCGGCTTTATTTACAAATGATGAAAAAGGTATTGAATTTTATGAAAAAATAATCATCGGAAGTAATGAATTTCTTTTAGAAAACGGATATTTAGCTTTTGAACTCGGAGTAAATCAAGCGCAATATGTAAAAGAAATTATGCTTAATTACGGATTTAAAAATATAAAAATTATTAAAGATTTAAATAAAATTGAAAGAATAATAATCTGTCAAAAATAATTTATAATAAAATTCTTATAGTATAATTATTTTGTTGACGTAAACAGTAATAAAGAAAAGAGGTAGAGTATGTCAAAGTTTGTATGCAGTGTATGCGGTTATACGGTAGAAGGGGATAAAGCTCCCGAAAAATGCCCGATGTGCGGTGTAAGTGCCGATAAATTCAACAAGGTGGAAGAAGGCGGCTTAAATTGGGTAACAGAACATGTTATAGGCGTTGCAAAAGGTGCTGACGCACAAGTAGTACAAGGTTTAAAAGATCACTTTATGGGTGAATGTACAGAAGTCGGCATGTACTTGGCAATGAGCAGACAAGCAGAAAGAGAAGGATACCCCGAAGTAGCTGAAGCATATAAAAGATATGCATTTGAAGAAGCGGAACATGCCGCAAAATTTGCGGAACTTTTAGGTGAAGTAGTAACACCATCTACAAAGAAAAACCTTGAAATGAGAGCGGAAGCAGAAGCAGGAGCATGCGCCGCAAAAATGGAAATAGCTAAAAGAGCAAAAGAATTGGGCTATGACGCAATCCATGACACGGTTCATGAAATGGCTAAAGATGAAGCTCGCCACGGTCAAGGCTTCCAAGGCTTATTAAAAAGATTATTTTAATTAATTTTAAACGGGAAGAATTTTCTTCCCGTTTTTTTATTTTTACTATTGACTTAAAAAATTCAGCAAGTAATATAAATAATGCTAAGGGCGTTTAGCTCAGTTGCCCAGAGAGGCAGAGCCTCTCGAAA
Source organism: Candidatus Gastranaerophilales bacterium (assembly GCA_947585605.1). Classification (GTDB taxonomy): domain Bacteria; phylum Cyanobacteriota; class Vampirovibrionia; order Gastranaerophilales; family Gastranaerophilaceae; genus Avigastranaerophilus. Next base: position 7,140 of record CANPXC010000079.1, read on the forward strand.
CTTTAAATTATCGCCGACCGCGGGAGGCGCGGCGGAGGATAAAAAAGGGCAGAGGGGTTAAACAATCTAAGCAAAGAACGCAAGGGCGTTTAGCTCAGTTGGTAGAGCGCCTCCCTTACAAGGAGGATGTCAGGAGTTCAAGTCTCTTAACGCCCACCATTTATAAAGAGAGCCTGAAAAGGCTCTTTTTTAGTGGTTTTTGGAGGCCGAGCAAGCGTTTTAGACTTGTTTAAATTTTAAAGTAAAAATTTTAAAATCGCCAAAACGCTTGTATACCAAAAGGTTCAAAAGTTCGAGCCTCTTAACGGTCATTGTATTCCTTTAAAAAACTCTCTATAACTGTTTTTAAGAGTTCTTTTGGAATTTTTATATCTCTTGCTTCTGCTAAAATACTAAAAAAATTTTGATAAAGAAAAATAGTTTCTTCTTTTGAATATTTCTTGTCGTCAAATTGAATAATTACTCCGATGTCTTTTTTCTTTTTCATAAGATACCTCCAATTTAATGTCACCCTGAACTTGTTTCAGGGTCTGATATCTTTAGTATGTTATAATAAAACAATGGACAAAAATTATGCTGTATATATTTTGACAAATTATAATGAAACAACTTTTTATATAGGTGTGACAGGTAATCTGCAAAAAAGAATTTCGGAGCATAAAAACAAAGTTGTTGAAGGGTTTACTAAAAAATACAATGTGGATAAATTAGTTTATTATGAAATAACTAACGATGTTGAGTCTGCTATTAATAGAGAAAAACAATTAAAGCGTTGGCACCGACAATGGAAAATTAATTTAATAAAAGAAATGAACCCCGAATTTAAGGACTTATCTGAAAATTGGTAAGATGCTGAAACAAGTTCAGCATGACAATTTTATTGTGCAACAAGAAATTCGTTTTTTAATAATTCAAGTTGTTCTAAAATTAAAAGATTTTCGATTTGTTGCATAGTATTTACAAGGGTTTTAATACAATGTAAAAAGTTCGAACATTGTCTCTTAACGCCCACCAGTTATAAAAGAGGTTTTAAACCTCTTTTTTTATTTTGTAAGGGTTGAAAAATTTAAAAATGTGGTATAATAAAAATATCGGGGCGGTAGCTGGAACTACCGTAACCTACTTAAGAAATCGAAGTGGCACTTAACGCTTGCGTTGGGTGCCGCT
>CANPXC010000080.1 GCA_947585605.1 Candidatus Gastranaerophilales bacterium
ATTCATTTTCTTTTCTTTAAAATCTCACTTTTCGTATTTCATATTCAGAGGAACTTTTGGTTCCTCTTTTATTTTTTTATATAATAATTGTATTCACCCTGAATTCGATTCAGCATTTCTAAATTCTTAGACCATGAAACGAGTTCAAGATGAAAAATTCAGATATTTTAGCAAAATTTGTTATATCAGTCCCATAATAGCCGGCTTGACGAAATAAAATATTTATTTATACAATATTAATCAGAGATTGGGGAGAAAATTACGATTACATGTTAAATCAATCAACACATAATTTTGGGAATTTAACATTAAAGCAAAAAAAGCTTTATGATATCAGAAAAATTTTAAATAATAATAATGCCGAACTGGATGTATTGTTTCAAAGCACCTTAAGCAAGCTTGATAAGCTCACAGTTATTGAAGCGGAAAGGCAAGAAGCATTAAAAAACTTAAGAACGCTGGTTTCCATACTTCAAGCGAACCGTTTAAAAAGCAAGATTAGGTCGGAATATAAATATTTCACTTTTAATTAATCTATTTCGGAAATCGGAACGGTAACTTTTGCCGGTTTTAAGAAATTAAAAAATCTTTTACCGCCGTTGTTTTTAAAATTTTTAAAATTTTCCTTTTCTTCTTCCTTTTTAGGATTTTGAAGTTCTACAGCGAATTTTACCAATCTTGGATTCATAACATACTTCCCCATATACTAACCGTAAATATATAAAGTATTTTTATATAAAAAAATTGCGCTTGACTAAATTTATGTTAATATATTGATATGTTTGCAGTGAAATTAATTAAAAATAAACAATGTCCGTTAGATATTCCCGAAAATGTAACAGTAAAACATGGGGATATGGTTATTATTTTAACGGAAAAAGGAGAGGAAACCGCGCAAGCATATTTATTACCGCCGCAGGTTGAAAGTATTTTGAAACGAAAAAAAATCCCTTCTGTTCCGCTGGTTAGAGTTATGACTCAAGAAGATTTAGCGGTTAATGAAGAAATCAAAGCAATGGAACAGCAAGGCTACAAGGATTGTTTGGAGCTTATAAAACAACATAATCTTCAAATGAACCTTATTCAATGTAAATATACTTTTGACAGAAGAAAAGTTACTTTTTACTATACGGCACCTGAAAGAGTCGATTTTAGAGAGCTTTTAAAAGATTTAACGAAAGTATTTAAACGTGTAAGAATTGATTTAAAACATATCGGAGTCAGGGATGAAACGTCATTATGCTGCGGTAACGGGCTTTGCGGACGTCCGTTTTGCTGCTGCACGTTTAAAAGACAGTTTGATTCGATTAATATTAAACTTGCTCACGACCAAAGTATGCCCATAACTCCGGGAAAAATATCCGGCACTTGCGGCAGGTTGTTATGCTGCCTTAATTATGAATATAAAAATTATATTGAAACAGCCAAAGAAATGGTTCCTATCGGCTCAGGCGTTATGACTATTGACGGAGTAGGCAGAGTTTGCGCGCTTAATATTCTTACAAATAATGTTTCCGTTAAACTGGCTGACGGTAAAATTAAAGAATATCCTTCCAATGAAGTGGAAATGATAGATACCGACGTTAATATAGAAATTGATACCGGTGTCGGTTATAAATACGCTTCTATGCAGCAAACTGAAGAAAATATCGATATTAAACAATTTGAAGATGACAGAAACAGTTCTACCGGGAATATATAATTTAATCTAGTGTCGCGAATTTTTCTCGGACATCTTAACAGGAAGTGAAACAGTAAATTTTGTATAGCCTTGCTGTGAACAATCAGCTGTTATGTTTCCGTTATGAGCATTCATTATTTGTTTCGACAAATAAAGCCCCAGTCCGGTACCTGATTTCCTAAACTTTGAACTGCCGGAATAATACTTTTGAAATATTAATTCCAATTCTTCTTCCGATATACCAACGCCTTTATTTATAACCGATATTTGCACATCCTCGTTATTTACATCAGTTTCAATTTTTACTTCTTCCCCGTTCCGGCTGAATGAAAATGCGTTTTGTAATAAATTTTTAATTACTCTTTTCATCTGAAATGTATCAAAAATAAGCGGTAAATTTTCCGTTTTGGATAAGTCAGAGTTGATATAATGCTGTCCTTCAAGCGCTAAAGGCTCAACTTCTTTGAGTATGGAAATTATAAAATCATTTATATCGTTTTCAGTTGGATTTAACTGCAATTTGTGCTGCTCAAGTTTATAAATATCAAGCATATTTTCAATAAGCTCTTTTAATTCCGAATTAGATGATTTCATAAGGTTAAGAACTTCTTTCTGCTTGGCATTCAGTTCTCCAAACCTTCCTTCCAGCAAGTAATTAAGAGAATTAAGTTCTGCTATAACCGGAACTTTCATATCATGAGTAAGTGTTGCGGTAAATTCCTCTTTAAACAAACGAAGCTGTTTTTCTTGGTTTAATATTTCTTCTAAGGATAAATTCTTTTTTGATAAAGCGTTTTGATATTCTTTTATCATCATTTCACGGTCATAGATTGTTTCTAAGAGCCTGTTTATAGTATTTTCAAGATTTACATCAAATAATTTTCCGACCCTTACATTAATATCGCCATAACGTACACGCTTTACGGCAAGAAGTATTTTTCCCAAATCCTTTTTTTGTTTATTGTACTTCCTTTTAAGGAAATATATGTATATAAAACCCAAACAATACAATATAAATAAAAAGAATATAATAAGTTTTAAAATCATAATCGGATTATAACATAAAAAAGCGGGGGTAAAAAACCGCCCCCGCCTTATAACTTTTTATTTGACTATTTTACCATTTGGCTCATAACTTCCTCTGCGAAATTATCTTGTCTTTTTTCAAGACCTTCGCCTAAAGTCCAGCGTACAAATGATTTAATTTCCAATTTGCCTGCAATGTGCTGTTCAACAGTTTGATCCGGATTTTTTACAAATGGCTGTTCCAATAAACATTTTTGAGCCATAAGTTTATTAACACGGCCTTCAACTATTTTAGCTCTGATATTTTCAGGTTTTTTTGCTAAATCTTCTTTACCCATTTCAATTCTTGTTTCTTCGTCAATTACTGCTTGGGGAATTTGATTCCTTGAAACGAATTCGGGTGCTGAAGAAGCTATATGAAGCGCTACATCTTTTAATAATGTTTCATCTTGAGCAGAAGCCGAAATTAAAACACCGATTTTACCGTTATGAACGTATGTTGCCAAATTCCCGGTTAAAATTTCAAATCTTCTTATGCTGATTTTTTCACCGATTGTAGCAATTTTATCTTTAACGGCGTCTTCAATTTTCATATTGCATTTGCTGCAAACAGAAGCATTCAACGCATCCATATCAGCAGGTTTTAAAGTTGCGATATGTTGAGCTAATCCGTTAACAAATGTTTTAAAATCATCATTTTTAGCAACAAAGTCTGTTTCACAGTTTACTTCAACTATAGCACCTACATCACCGTTAATATATGTAGCAACAAGACCTTCAGCAGCGATACGGTTTTGTTTCTTTTCAGCGGAAGCAATACCTTTTTGTCTTAAGAATTCCATTGCCTTTTCAATATTTCCTTCACATTGTTCAAGTGCCTTTTTGGAATCCATAAAGCCTGCGCCTGTTTTTTCTCTAAGGTCTTTAACCATTGCAGCTGTTATTTCCATAATTAATATCCTTTCAATTATTCTTCAATTGCAGCAGGTGCTTCTTCAGCTTGAGCTGTTTCATCTTTTGCTTCTTCTTCAACGACACCTGCATCTTCAGCTTTTACTGACTGTATTTTAGCCATTTGATTAGCTTTATTTTCTCTTAATTGTTTGCCTTCCAATATAGCGTCAGCTAATTTTGAACAAATAAGCTTAATTGATCTTATTGCGTCATCATTTCCGGGAACTATATAGTCTATTCCGTCCGGATCTGCGTTGGTATCAGCAAGACATATAACCGGAATATTTAATTTATTAGCTTCCGCAATAGCAATAGCTTCCTTCTTTTGGTCGATTACTATTAATAAATCAGGCATTCCTCTCATCTCTTTAATACCGCCGAGAGTTTTTGTTAATTTGGAAAGCTTTCTCATCATTTGAGCGATTTCTTTTTTAGGAAGCTTTTCGATTTGACCGGAATTGGAAAATTCTTCAATTTCTCTTAACTTATTAACTCTGCCCCTAATTGTTTCAAAGTTAGTAAGCATTCCGCCAAGCCAGCGTCTGTTAACATAATATGCACCTGCCCTTGCAGCTTCATCAGCAACTACATCAACAGCTTGCTTTTTCGTACCTACAAAAACTACATTTTTACCTTTTGCTGCGCAATCTCTGACAACTGCGTATGCTTCATCTAATTTTTCAGAAGTTTTTCTTAAATCTAATACATAAATCCCGTTTCTTGCGCCGTAAATATACGGTTTCATTTTAGGGTTCCATCTTTGTGTTTGGTGTCCAAAATGTACACCTGCGTCCAGTAATTCAATCATTGATGCTACCGGCATCTTGTTTCTCCTTTTTTTTCTTGTACCTCATAAATTGCTTTCCCATCTTGATAAAAGACTAAGTAGTTACTAATTTCGTAATCTAACCTATCGGATTCACAATTCAACAATATCGTAATACAAACAAAAAAAAAGTAAAATAACTTGATTTTACAATGAACCGGCGGCATACAATCATAAAAGTCTACCTAAAGCACAAATTTTATTCCGGACATTCTTTACATAAATTAAGGTTTTAAATTTTTAAAGTCCGTTTGAATTATAATATCTTTAATTAAAAATATACGGATGAGGATATTAAAATGAAAAAATTTTTTAAAGTTTTAGGTATAACAATAATTTCCTGTTTAGTTCTTTTATATATCGGATTTTTATTTGTTCTTCCCAATGCGGTAGATTTAAATAAATTTAAGCCTGATTTACAAAAAATAGTAAAAGAACAAACAAATCTTAATCTAAACTTTGAAAATCCCAAAATAACAGTAACTCCCTTATTGGCAGCAGGTATAAAGGCTGATAATTTTTCAATAACCCTGCCTGATAACTCTGAAATATTGAAAGCAGATAATTTCACAACCAGAATTTCACTTCCTCATTTAATATTTTTGACGGTAAAAGTCACAACAGCGGAAGTAAACAACCCCGTAATTACCGTAGATATTGTTGACGGAAAAGCATTTAAAGCAGTTCAAGCATTTGAAGAAATTTTAAATAAAAAAGAAAACAATATTGAACAAAATATACAAACGGCAGAAAAACCGCTTATTGACCCGGCTTCAATTAAAATTAAAGTCCCGGGTGTAGTGTTAAATAATTATTCCGCTGTTATAAATGACTTAAAAACAAATGACTTTTTAAAATTAAGAGGCGATAAACTTGTTTTCGGCTATGATAACGGGAAAAATATTTCATTAAAAACAAATTCCGAATTATTTTTAAACGAAAATAAAAATATTACCGCAAACATTGATTTTAACACATTTATACCTCAACAAAGCAAACTGGATGAAGAAGACGACAAAGCTCAAAGAGTTGAAATTCCGTTTATTAACCCTGTTGCAATGTATAAATCTTATGATTTAAAAACAAACATAAATTCAAAAATTAAAATCAGACAAAAAAAGAACACAATCGTATCGCGCGGATTTATAAATATAGACAATTTTACTTTAAAACTTGACGGAATGCAGCTTCCCGAAAGTAAATTACACTTAATTACGCGAGGAACAAAAGCTGATATTGACACTGATTTATTTATTACTCCCGAAGAAAAACTGTCAATACAAGGTTTAATAAAGTATTCAAAACACCCTGCTTTGGATTTAAACATTAAATCCTCTCAAATATATGTTAATAACGTTTTAGATTTAATAAAAGCAACTCTAAATTCTTTACACATAAGCCATGAACTAAATGACATAGCAGGCGAAGGTTATTTTATAGCTGATACAAACATAAAAACCGATTTTAAAAAATTAAAATCAAACGGAAATATAACTATAAAAGACGTTATTATTAAAAACAAACCAAAGAAACTTCAACTTGCAAAAGTTAATTCGATTATTTCACTGGATAACAGCATACTTAAATTTGTTGATACCTCCGTGGAAATAGCTGAAACACTTTTCAAAATTGACGGTTCAATTGACGAAAAATCAATTGCGGATATAAATTTAGTAATGGAAAAAATGCCGCTGCAAAAAGTATTTACAATGTTTCTCCCGTCGGAAATCAACAATACATACACTGTTAATTCCGGATATATTGACTTAAACGCAAAAATAAAAGGAGAACTTAAAAACGCGCTTGCGGATTTACAAGTTTCATTACAGAACTTATCTTTAACAGATAAGGTTAACAAGATTAATTATATGAATAATCTTTTAACCGCAGATTTTCACAGCAATTTCCAATCATTTACGGGAAATATTAAAAATTCCGATTTTAAATTAATGATGAACGGCGCCTCTGTTACAAGTGATAAATTTACGTTATCAATAGGCGAAAAAGACATTATAATTGACCCGTCGAAAATAGCAATAAATAATTCCACTATTGTTGATATTTCAGGCAATATAAAAAATTACATAAAAAATCCTGTTTTCACCTTTGACGCAGCGGGGAAACTTTTAACAAAAGACTTAAAACAACTGTTAGGCAAAGATTTAGAAATATTTATTAAAGAGAAAGGTGCATTACCTCTTAGTATTAATGTAACAGGTGACAGCAAAAAGCAAACATTATCAGCTTCTATAGAAGCTGATAAAGATAATTTTATTACTCCCGTTGATTTAAAAAATGTCGAAAATAAAAATACAGTCATAAAGACGGTAATTGACCTAAAAGGGGACAGACTAAAGATAAAAGACACGGGATTTTTCATTAAAAAAGTTTCTCAAGATTCTGAAAATCCGGAAAAAACAATTACAACCTATGACGAAGTTGTAGGAATAGACGGAACTATAACTAAATTAAATACACTAAATCCAAATATAAATTTGATAAAAATAAAAATGCCGAATGAATTGAACGGCGTAATATGCGCATTCCCACAATCGGAATTAAAAGCAAAAGGAAGCTTGTTTGTATTCGGCAATCTGTCAGCACCGAGAATTCGCGGTGAATTTAACATAAATAATTTATCAATACCCGAATTAATGCTTACAATGGAAAGGGCAATAGCAAAATTTGAAGAAAATAAAAATTTAAATATTGATTTAAAAAATATTTCAGCTAACGGCTCTGACTATAATATACTTATAAATGCGGACTTAAATCCTTCAAAATACTTTACAATAAAAAGTCTTAACCTGACATCAAACTTAACTGACGTCGATAAACTAATGAAAGTATCTGAAGCGGCAATGAAATATATGCCGCAAAGCACGTCTTCAACTTCGGCTGCAGCTGCGCAATCTGCTGAAATCCCGGTCAAAATTGAAGACGGAAATATTGATATTAAACAAATTAAAACAGGTAACATAAATCTGACAAATACAACAGGCAGTATTTCACTGTTAAAGAATATATTTTACTTAAATAACCTTGTTACATCAGCATTTAAAGGAAAAATTAAAGGCGATGTATCAATGAATTTGGTATCAAGTGAAATAAAAGCAATATTAAACGGAAACGGACTGGATGTAGAACAAACATTGCTTGATACTGCTAATATGAAAGATACTTTAACGGGTAAAATGGATTTTACAACCAATATATCACTTAAAGGTTCAACTTATGAAGAACAAATGAAATCGCTGAAAGGAAAAGTTAATTTTATTATGAAAAACGGCCAATTAGGACCTTTCGGTAAACTTGAAAACCTTATTATGGCTGAAAATATCAGAGAAAATGACTTCTTTAAATCTACTATCGGAAGTGTTTTAAATTCGTTATTATCATTTGATACAAGCAAATACAATGAATTAAAAGGCAACTTAACCTTCAATAACGGAATTACGGAAATAAATCCGATAACCTCAAGCGGAGATATAATGGCAACATACATTTTTGGTAATTTTGATTTATTGAAAAATCAAATTGATATCAAGTTGAGAGGCAGATTAGGCTCTCAAGTATCAGATTCATTAGGTCCGGTTGCATTATTAAATCCTATTAACTTAATGAAAGCAACCCCCGGAATGAGCCTTGTTATGGGTAA
>CANPXC010000081.1 GCA_947585605.1 Candidatus Gastranaerophilales bacterium
GGTCATCAACAGTAACATGCAGTGTATCCGGCAGCGGATTTTCTAAACCCGATATATCCAATTCCCTGTTCATTTGCTGCCATGCTTCTTCTTTTGTTATAATTGATATTTTCTTTACATGCTCTATTTCTTTTAGTCTGGATGACATGTATACGGGATCTGTGTTTGATTTTAAATATACTGAAATTTCAAATTCATTACCAAGCTTATCGACATAAGAACTTAATGAAAAACTTGTTCTGAATAATGCTCCGAATATTGTTAAAATGGCAGCCATTGCCGCGATAATTGCTATATTAATTAATCCGGTTCTTTTTATTCCGTATATTGTTTCCATTCCTATTCTGTACATTATTCTTATAGATGTTAAATGTCTTTGCGGAATGTGTTTTTTGACGGTTTCTTTTATTATACGTTTCTTACTCATAGGTACCTGCCTGAACATCTCTGATAATAAGACCCTGATCCATTGTTATTACTCTTTTTCTAAAGTAATTAACTATTTCTTTATCGTGAGTGGAAACAATAACCGTTATGCCTTTTTCATTAATTTGTTCTAGTATCTGCATAATTTCCATTGAATTTTTAGGGTCGAGGTTACCCGTCGGTTCATCAGCTATTAACAATGGCGGGCCGTTAACTATTGCTCTTGCTATGCTGACCCTTTGCTGTTCGCCGCCTGATAACTCACAGGGCTTTGCATTCATTTTATTTAATAAACCTACAACTTTTAATGCGCCCGTGACCCTTTCTTGTATCTCTTTTGAACGCATACCAAGAGTTCTTATTACGTATGCAATATTGTCGTATACACTTATGTTTGAAAGTAATTTATAGTCTTGAAATACAATTCCCATACACCTTCTGATATTCGGAACTCTGTCATTCGGAAGCTTTGCAATGTTAATATTTCCAATCATAACGGTTCCTGATGTAGGAATTTCTTCTCTGTAAAGCAATTTCATAAGTGTTGACTTGCCTGCTCCGGATGAACCTGTTAAAAAAACAAATTCGCTTGACATAATATCAAGATTTATATTTTGCAGAGCATAGTTTTCTTTATATTTTTTATATACATTTCTTAATTGTATCATTTAAGTAATCCTATGATTTTTTCAAAGATTTTTTCTGCATTCAGTCCATAGTATGCCATAAGTTCTTTTGCCGTTCCGCTTTGTCCGAATACATCATTTGTTCCTATTCTTGTTACCTGCACCGGATAATTTTCACTAAGCACTTCGCATACAGCACTGCCCAGTCCGCCTATTACAGAATGATTTTCAACGGTTATCACTCTTTTTGTCTTTTTTGCCGAGTTAATAATTGTATCTTTATCAATCGGTTTTACAACCGGAATACTGATTACTTCGGCATTTATCCCTTTTTCTTTTAACATTTTAGCACAATCCAAACATTCTACCAACGTTTCTCCGTTGCTTATTATTGTAATGTCATTACCTTCCTGCATTATTATTGCTTTTTCGATGTTAAATTTATATGAATTATCGTATACATCAGGCAGATTTGTTCTGGCAATTCTTATATAAACAGGTCCGTAATAATTTGCCGCAAATTTTGCTGCTTCTTCGGTTTCTTTTTCATCTGCAGGAACTATTACAATCATGTTAGGAATATTACGCATAAGTGCAATGTCTTCCAAAGCTTGATGGCTTGCTCCGTCTTCACCAACGGTTATTCCGCCGTGTGTAGCAGCAATTTTTACATTTAAGTTCGAATAGCAAATTGTATTTCTTATTTGTTCCCATGCCCGTCCTGTTGCGAACATTGCGAAAGTGGATACAAACGGTATTTTCCCTGTGCATGCTAAACCTGCAGCGGTTGTCATCATGTCTTGTTCCGCTATACCTGCATTAAAGAACCTTTCCGGATATTCTTTTGCAAACATTTGAGTTTGAGTGGAGCAAGATAAATCAGCGTCCATTACTACAATATTTTTATTATTTTTCCCTAATTCTACAAGTGTTCTGCCGTAAGCATTTCTAACGGATTTACATTCTCTTGTCATAAATTACCCCTAATTAAGCTCCTCAAGTGCTTGTTTTAACTGTTCATCATTTGGTGCTTTACCGTGCCAGCCAGGATTATTTTCCATAAATGATATGCCTTTACCTTTGATTGTGTTTGCGATAATTACAAAAGGTTTATCGCTGTTCTGAGCAGACAGAATAGTTTCATATATTTCGGAAATGTTGTGTCCGTCAATTTCCGCACAATTCCATCCGAAAGCTTTAAATTTAGCCGATATATCGCCAAGAGCCTTAACTGTTTCCGTAGAACCGTCTATTTGCAGTTTGTTCCTGTCTACAAAGGCAATAATATTGTTTAATTTATTGTGAGCGGCATTCATTGCAGCTTCCCATACACTGCCTTCTTCTATTTCGCCGTCACCCATATACACATATACTTTGCTGTTTATTTTATCCAATTTTAGGCCGATTGCCATACCGCAGGCAATTGATAAGCCTTGTCCTAAAGAACCTGTTGATACTTCAATCCCTTTTAGCTGGTTGCTGCAAGGGTGGCCTTGAAGCCTTGAACCGAATTTTCTGAAGGTCATTAATTCATTTTCGCTAAAGTAACCGCAGTGAGCCATTACGGCATATAGCGCAGCGGAAGCATGCCCTTTTGATAAAACAAATCTGTCCCTGAATTTGTATTGCGGATTTTTTTCGCCTTCAGGGTAATGTTTCATACACTTTGTAAATAATACGTTTAATATTTCAACGCTTGAAAGAGAACCGCCCGGATGACCCGATTTTGCATTGTGAATCATCATTAATATTTCTCTTCTTATTTTTTTTGATACGGATTTTATTTCTTCTGTTTCCGAAATTGAAATATTATTCATTTATTTTCCTTTTAAAATATTATCCCTTATCTGTTTTAGCGTTTTACTCCGCATTGAGCGCCTGCTTTATATTTAATTTTTTTGGGGGCGGTCTTTTACACTATCTATTATAGCTTTAAATAGAAAAGTCGGCAAAGTTTTATAAATTCTTTTCATTCTTTTAGGTTGTTTTATTGTTCTGTAAATCCACTCACACCCTATGGCTCTGATTAATTTAGGTGCGCGTTTTACTTCGCCTGCCCATACATCGAAAGAACCGCCTACTCCTATAAATACGCTGTGAGGAAGCTTTTTTCTGCATTTATCTATAAATATATCCTGTTTTGGCGCGCCAAGAGCGACCAATACTATATCCGGTTCCGCTTCTTCAAGTTCTTCTACTATTTCTTCCGACTTCGGTATTGAAAAATATCCGTTGTGGGTATAACAAATTCTTACTTTCGGAATATCAATTTTTAATTTTCTTTTTGCGCTTTGTACAACATTTTCTTTTGCACCGACTAATGCAACGGTATAATGCATTTTGCTTGATACTTTCATTAATTCTTTTGCTAAGTCGATACCCGCTATTCTTTCCTGTTTAACGCCTTTTAATCTTAATGCCAGTTTTATACCTGTTCCGTCTGCTACAACCAAGTCAGCTTTTTTTATTATATCTGCATATTCGGACTTTTTGTTCGCAAGTTCTATAATTTCCGGATTAAGAGTAATGATATGCATACCTTCCTGTTTTGATAACTTAAGCATTGTGTAAGTAACTGCTTCTTGAAAGGTGAGTATATCTACGTTATAACCTTGTATATTCTTTGTTTTTCTTTCCATATTCTACTTTATTTTTACTATGTCTGATAACTTTTCTTTTAGTTCGTTTGCCGAATCTTCGTAACCTACTCTATCCATAAGCGCATAAGTATAATTTTTTGATTGTTCAACGCCCGGTTGATTAAATGTATCTATGTTATAAAGAGCGCCCGTTATTGCTGTTTGAATTTCAAACATGTAAAGAAGCTGACCGAGATAATACGGTGTAATTTTAGGAATTGTTATTGTTACATTTGGTCTTTTGTAATCTATTAATGAAGCCATTGTTGAATCTGCTTCCGCATTAAAGAGTTTATTTATTGTCTTTCCGCCTAAGTAGCTGATTCCGGTATACTCAAATATATTAGGAATTTCAAGTGTAGTATCAAATTCTTTTACTCTTAATATATTTATGAGTTTATCATTGGGACCTTCATTATACAATTGAATTTGTGAGTGCTGGTCTGTTACGCCAAGGGCTTTTACGGGAGTTTGCCCTACATTTACTACGTTATTATTTTTATCTCTTTCTTTTCCGAGTGATTCTGCCCATAATTGGCAATACCAATCCGCAATATAACGTAATCTGTTTGAATACGGCATTATTACAGATATGTTTTTGCCCTTCTTTTGATACATTAAGTAATGAATTAAAGCATTTTGAGCTGCAATATTATAATGTATATCCGTATTTTTAAGGGCTAAATCCATGTCTTTAACCCCTTGAGTAATTTCTTCTATATCAATACCTACAAGGGCAAACGGCAGCAGTCCTACTGCTGAAAATACGGAAAATCTTCCTTCTACATCATCGGGGATATAAAATGTTTTATACCCTTCTTGATCGGATAACTGTTTTAATATTCCTACATTTTTATCAGTCGTTGCGATGACATTTTTTCTGTAATCATCACCGAGTTCTTTTTCCATGCGGTCTTTTATTATCATGTATTGTGCCATTACTTCCGCTGTAGAACCGGATTTTGTTATTATATTTACTAATGTCTTTTTTAAATCCAGTAAATTTAATATTGCATTCATTTGGTCGGGGTCAATATTATCAAGGAAAAATATTCTGGGATAATTGTTCCTTTCCTCCTTTGACAAGAAATTCCAATACGGAGGCAGAAGTGCTTCACATACTGCTTTACCGCCAAGAGCGCTTCCTCCCATCCCAAGTATTAATACGTTCTCAAACCGGTTTTCCACCATTGCCGCAAATTCTTTTACATACCAGATTGTTTCTTCGTTATAGCCTAAATTCATCCATTGCAGTTTTTGTCCCGGCTTATCTTTATTTGAATTTAAGTCCGCAATTATTCTGTGTATTGTTTCACGGTGATTATTAAATTCATTCTCAATATCCAGACCGTTTTCTTCACCTATTATTTCTTTTCTTATATTTCGATAGTTAAATTCTATCATTTCTTCCTCACTGTATATAATCTAGTGTCGCAACATTCCGCTTGCTCCTCGCAACCGTAAAGTTGCTAACCTTTTCAAAACGCCACTCGCAAATTTTTACTTAAGCCTTCGGCTTATCGTAAAAATTTACTCGGACAATTTTACAGATAGCCAAAATCTCCAATTATTATTTTACATGCTTAAGTCATTTTTAAAAGTATTTTAATTAAATATTTAACATTATTATGATTTTAATGTTACAATTTTTCTATGCGTGAATTGGATATTTTAAATATTATTGGAAATACACTGGATGATTCTTCATATTTAGGTGATGATTGTGCATATCTTAACGATTTGGGACTTTATGTTACGCACGATACTTTGGTTGAAGATATTCATTTCTCTTTGTATACTACTGATTTCTATAATTTAGGACGCAAAGCCGTTAGTGTTAATCTCAGCGACTTAGCAGCGGCACTTTCGCAGCCTTTATATATTACTGTTTCATTGTCAGTTCCCAAAAAAATTAATTATGCCTCGATTAATGAACTCTACCGCGGAATAAATGACGTATGTAATGAACATAATGTTAAAGTTATCGGCGGGGATGTTACCGGCAGTGAAAAAGTCATGATTTCTGTTTGCGCAATAGGTAAAAAGATTTCCGATTTTAATATTTCAAGAAGTTATGCCCGTAAAGATTATTCTATAATTATAGCGGGAGAATCAGGCTCAAGTTCGGCCGGATTATATGCTCTGATGAATTTTTTATATTGTAATGAGTCTTTAAAAAATGCGCATATTAATCCAAAAGCTTTTGTTAAGGAAGCCTTGCAAGCCGCAAAAAATATAAATACGGATGTTGCGGCAATGGATACATCAGACGGGCTTATGGATGCTTTATATAAAATAGCTGTTGCAAGCAAACATTCAATACATCTGGATTTTTCTAAAATACCTATTAATCCTGAAGTTATTAAATTCTCAGAACATAATAATTTGGATTATAAAGATTTTGTATTCTGGGGCGGGGAAGACTATTCTTTAGTTATTATATTGCCTGATGAGGCATTGGCGTCATTAAATTCAAATTCATTTATAACTATTGGAAGGGTTCTGAACAAAGACAATAATCCTGCCGTGTTTGTTGATTATGGTTCACATACGGAAAAAATTACCGCTGATGTATTTGAAAAGAAAAGTTTTAATCACTTCTATACACAGGAGAAAATCAATTGATAAGTGTTATTATTACGGCTGGCGGCTCATCATCAAGATTTAACGGCATTAATAAGCTTTTATATAAAATAAATAACAAACCGGTTATAGCTTATAGTGTTGAGTTATTTAATTCTTTGGATTTTGTAAATGAAATTATAATCAGTGCAAATGAAGCAATTATTAATAATTTAAAGGAGATGTTTTCTTCTTTCTCAAAAGTAAAAATAATATTGGGCGGTTCGACAAGACAAAAATCAGTATTTAATGCATTGAAAAACTGTTCTTTTCCTGATTTTGTTATAATTCATGACGCAGCACGGCCGTTTGTTACGGAAAATATAATCAGAAAATGTTTGGAAAATGCTGTTGAAAAAGGTGCTTGTGTGGCTGCGGTTAAGACAATTGATACTATTAAAATTACTGATAATTCGGGAAAAATTATCTCTTCTCCAGACAGAAATACTTTGTGGAATGCGCAAACGCCTCAAATATTTAAGTATGATTTAATACTGAAACTTCATGAAAAATATTCAAATGAAAATTATACAGATGATTCAATTCTTTTGGAAAAAGAAAATATTCCGGTTTATGTTGCGGAAAGTGAATATTCAAATTTTAAAATTACAACCGTTGACGATATACAAAAATGTAAATAAAAATAAAGAATTTATGATGAAACCAGCAAAAAAAATTTTTTCTAATTTTGAAGTACATGTACAGTTAATCGGAATTAAATCATGAATATTTTAAATGCGTCTTTAAGCGGAATTTCTTATAAGCCTTCAAATAAGGGCTTACCTGCGAAAGGGGCTTTTAAATCGCCTAATTCATCGTTAAAAACTTCAATTTTTTACATAAATGATATACATGGTCAAATTCCGAAAATGCAAAGACTGTATGCGGCAAGTATTCATAATAAAGTTATTGCCGACAGAAATGGTGCTGATTACTTAAAGCTTTCTTCCGGTGACACTTTTATTGGCGGTGATGATAAAAGAAACCATGTTGCTGCCGAATTTCTTGATATAACCGGTTTTGACGCACAGGCATTAGGTAATCATGAATTTGATATAACAGCTTCCGTCTGCGGTAAGTTATTGAAAAATTCAAAAACAAAAATATTGGGAATGAATTTGAATTTTCCCTCTCAGCAGTCAGACTTATCAAAAAAAGTTTTACGTTCAACGGTAGTTGATGGCAGTGACGGTCAAAAATACGGTTTAATCGGTATTCAGCCTCCAGATATGGCTGAAAGGCTTAAAGATAAAAGCGGACTTGAGGGTATCACCGTTGATGATTTTAATCAAACAAAAGTTGAGCTTCAGGAAGAAGTTAATAAATTAAAATCGCAGGGTATAAATAAAATCATACTGCTGTCTCACAGCGGTTATCACTTCGAAAAAGAAATAGCACAGTCAGTCAGCGGAATAGATGTTATTTTGGGCGGACATTCTCACGATTTAATTTTAGATGTTAAAGAAGGTGAAAACCTCTTGTATTCACCTGAAGGCGAGCCTGTTGTGATTACTCAATCAGGACGTGACGGTAATCATTTCGGCGTTTTGAACCTTGAATTTAATGATAAAGGTCAAATTACGTATGTTCAAAACAATGTTATGGATACTAATTTATTTTCACCTAATTTAATAATGTCCGACGCAGTTGAAGAATTTTTAGGTAAATCGCCTAAAGTTGGTGAGTTAGCTTATGT
>CANPXC010000082.1 GCA_947585605.1 Candidatus Gastranaerophilales bacterium
GCTTTTGTTGTTCCTTCGCTAAGAAGTTTAACTATACTCCGCAATGGACTTTAATTTTTATATTATTTCTTTTATTTTTTTTTTAAATTAAACCAAATAAAAAAAAGGTCGCATAGCGACCACAGTCTTGTTATGGAGAAAAGGAGTGAAGGAAAATAAGTAATAAAGAAATTTGACTATATTATTTTAATTCCCGTTTTTATAATATATATAACATATATATAAAATATATATTTAAAATTATTAACATATATTTTTAAGCAAAAAAAGAGCCGATTTAACGGCTCTTTTTTCAAATATTATTGTTTGAACTAATTAGCGGATTTAGCTGTTTCAACTATTATAGAAAAAGCTTCCGGTTCATTAACCGCTAAATCAGCAAGCATTTTTCTGTTAACGGCAACTTGAGATTTTTTAAGCGCATTCATAAATTTAGAATAGCTTATTCCTTGTTGTCTGACTGCTGCATTAATTCTTACAATCCACAAACGACGCATATTTCTTTTTAAATGGCGTCTATCTCTGTATTGATATTTAAGTTTTTTCATAACTGCAGTATTAGCAACTTTGAAAATTCTGCTTCTAGCGCCTTTAAAACCTTTAGCTAATTTTAATATTTTTTTATGTCTTTTTCTTAAGACATTACCACGTTTAACTCTCATTTTATCATTTCCTTTCTTCTTAAACTAATTACCTGCACTTCGCATAAGGAAGTTCTTTTAATACGAGGCTTCTGTGTGTAGCAGAAACTTCAACCATAGAAGAAAGTTTTCTTTTTCTGGAAGCACTTTTGTGCTGAAGCAAGTGGCCTTTACCTGCTTGTCTTCTTAAGATTTTTCCGCCGGCGGTAATTTTATATCTTTTAGCGCCGCTGCGGTGCGTTTTCATTTTAGGCATAGTTTTTTCTCCTTTTTATTGACTTATAACAGGTCGATTATGCGACATGCCTCCGCATTCTCAAACCTTATAAAATTATTTTAAAACAAACATTTTTATATGCAAGTTATTAGGTATTAAGGAGCTAAAATAGTAACGACATTTCTGCCGTCCATGGAAGGTTTTTTTTCAACGGTCATTTTTTCGCCTTCTAAGTCGGCAAGAAATCTGTTAGCCAAATCATAAGCCAAGTGGCTGTGCTGCATTTCGCGTCCGCGGAGCATAACAACAATTTTTACTTTATTTCCTTTTGCAATAAACTTTTTTATGCTGTTTATTTTAACATTGTAGTCGTTAACATCAATTTTATATCGTACTTTAACTTCTTTAATTTCAACGGTATGTTGTTTTTTCTTAGATTCTTTAGCTCTTTTTTCTATTTCATACTTGTACTTGCCGTAATCTAAAATTTTAGCAACAGGCGGTTCCTGGTTAGGAGAAACAATTATTAAATCCAACCCTTTTTCTTCTGCCATTAACAGAGCTTTTGATGTTGCCACTACTCCATGATTATTACCCTCATCATCAATTAATCTTACTTCTTTCGCTCTGATATTTCTGTTTAATAATGCATTGGGTTGATTATCTCTACTAATTGTCCTATCCTCCGTTTAGTTATGTGCTACTTTTATCCTTTATTTACAATCTGTTACTATAGTTGTCAGACCTTATGTAATGAAATTATTGTATCAAATAAGGAAAAAGTTTGCAAATAGCAAGAGGAATAAAATTTTTACAATTTTTTAATATTAATATTGATTTTAAATTATGTTTTATATAAACTAAAAACATAACCGTAGACAGTCGGGGGTATGGCAAAAAGCCGGTTTGTTATAACGATTTCAAAATAAATATGAAATAACAAGCAAAATACCTTAAAAAATACCCGGCCGAGGATTAACAAAATTTAAATAAGTCAATATTGGATTGGTTTTAATAATTATTGTTGAAAATTTACGGTTAAACGTAAATTTTTTTACGTTTTATAGGTCGATAATCAGAAAAACAAGGAGCTAAAAATGTCAACAAAAGCCTTCAAACAAGAAAAAGTAGAACAAATGAAAGAAAATTTTTCAAAGGCTAAAGTTGCTGTAGTTACCGAATATAAAGGTTTAACAGTAGAAGAAATAACAAATCTTCGCCGTAAACTGCAAAAAGAAAACAGCGATTATATGGTAACAAAGAATACTTTAGCAAAGCTTGCCTCAAAAGGTACGCAATTTGAAGTTCTTTCAGAAACATTAAAAGGACCTGTTGCTATAGCTTTTGGTTTCCAAGACGAAGTAGCGCCCGCAAAAATCATCACTAATTTTATAAAAGATGTAAAAAAGGGTGAAATTGTTGCAGCGGTACTTGACGGAAAACTATTAAGCAAAAAAGAAACAGAAGTTCTTGCAAATCTTCCGTCAAAAGAAGAACTATACGCAAAAATGCTTGGCAGCATAAATTCACCTGCTACAGGTATTGTTGGAGCTGTTAATGCAGTAATGAGCAGTTTAGTAAGAGCAATGGATCAAGTTGCAAAACAAAAAGCAAACGCTTAAAAAATGTAGAAAATAAAATAAAAGGAGAAATAAAATGAGTGTAGAATCAATTTTAGAATCAATTGAAAAATTAACATTAATTGAAGCAGCAGAATTAGTAAAAGCAATGGAAGAAAAATTTGGCGTATCAGCAGCAGCTCCCGTAGCTGTAGCAGCTGCAGCAGCACCAGCAGCAGGTGCAGCAGCAGGCGCTGAAGAAGCATCAGAAGTTACTGTTGTATTAGCATCAGCAGGCGCTAATAAAATCGCTGTTCTTAAAGAAGTTAGAGCTATCACAGGTTTAGGCTTAAAAGAAGCTAAAGATTTAGTAGACGGAGCTCCAAAACCATTAAAAGAAGGCGTTAAGAAAGAAGACGCTGAAGCTATGAAAAAACAACTTGAAGCAGCAGGCGCTACAGTTGAATTGAAATAGCGAAATTTCGTGCGAACGAAGTTCGATTTGCGAAAGCCGCAGTGAGGACAGCCGAAGGCGAACGAACGACAGGCTTGAGCGAAAGAAATTTCAAGACAGCGCCCGCAGAGCGGGTTCCAAGTTGGATTCAAATATAATAAGCCAGACCAACTTTGAAGCTGCCACTGCAGCCGAGTCCGAGTGAGCAACAACCCGACCGAGTGCAAAAAACATAACAAAAAGAGATTGCAAAATGCAGTCTCTTTTTTATTACCTTAAAGACCTAATCCCTAATTATTTTTTCAACTATTCTTTTAAGTAATATTCAAATCCGAATATATATTTAATACTAAATTCGGTACTAAGTTATAACGGAGAAGAAACATGAAAAAAATTTATCTTTTGTTACTGTCATTTATTTGTTTAACGGCAATGAGCGTATATGCAGACAGTCCTTGTGACAGCGAAATGCATACAAAACAGAAAGCTCCATGCCAGCGCTGTAAAAAATACCATAAAAATTATTCCGCTTCACAGACAAGAACGACGAGGACTTGTAAAACTCCTTGTAAAACGCTTCCGCCGCAGCCCGAATATTCTTACGAACAAACTTGTGACGGATTTTTATGTTCGGCAAAGGACTCAAATACACTTTTTAAATGTATGCATTTAAGTGAAACTCAAATCTGTAATGCAATGAAAATTCAAGAAAAATATGAACAAGAAGTATTGAGCTTAAATGAACGAATTCAATGTGAAAATGAAAAGTATTATCAATTAAAAAGTTCTTGTGCAAAAGGCAGTGAAGTAAGAAAACAAAAAAGATTAGTTAAAAAGCTTATGAAGACTAAAAAAGATATTTGTAAGTGTTATGAAAAGCAATTTGAAGCAACGTTATCAGACATGCAGAGAAAAGCTTACAGAAAAGCCAAGAAATAATCAGCGTAATTCATTAAGTTTTTATTAAATAATTTAATTCAAAAAAAGAGTTCAAATGAACTCTTTTTTTACAAATAGTCTAAATAAAGGGTTTACTTTCAATAAAAAATTATTAATATACAAATAAGACATATTATAACAAGAGGAGAATAATATGAGTATATTAAACGGACAATCATTACTCGCAGGAGCAATGGCAGGATTAACCAATACATATACCGCATTAATGAGCGCACATAGCACATCTGGCAAGGGTTTAACATTAAATGACTTATCAAATGTTTCATCCGCAACATTATTAAGCCTGGGCGGAAACTACTCTTTTTTACAATATTTAACAACAAATTTTGCCGCTTTAGATAAAGACGGCGACGGCGAAATTACCGGAAATGATTTAAATAACCTTATGTCTACAATGCAGTCAAAAGGATTAACCTATAAAGAAATTGAAACATTATGCGCTAACGGTAACAGCGATAACACTCTTTTATCAACGGTTTTGACTTATTTCAATAAAATAGATGCAAACGGTGACGGACGTGTAACCAGTGAAGAAATTACAAAATTCAGTTATGATTGTCAAAGATACGATGTAGAACAAAAATATAAATCATTTAAAGCTTCTTCGGCAAGTTTATATTACAGTGACGGAGTTGAAGATGACACCTCCAGTGTATTGGATACTTTACAGCCGAATTTAAATTCCAATTCAAATTCATAAATATAAAATCAATAGAAAAGCGCAAGATTATACTTGCGCTTTTTATTTTTGTTAATTTTTTTGATATTAATCATTTTAAGTTTATTATAAATAATATGATACAAAGGATTATCGTATTTATTTTTATATATTTATTAATAGCCTTTATTCCGCAAAACAGTTGTTGCGGCAGTTTTGCTGCTTCAACAAGAGCGTATGCTGAGGATACTTTAAAAATAAACAGTATTAATTTTGATAATTCGGATTCAATAATATTTTTAGGCACATCAAGCGCCACTACAGATGAAGACACATTCACAATAACCAAAAAAGTGCTTACAAATCCTGATAGAGTGTTCTTTGATATAGAAAATGCGGTAATAACCTTTCCAAACTCAACTTATGAATTGAAGAACAGCCGTCTTACGCAGGTAAGAATAGCACAAAATACAACAAATCCGAATGTAGTAAGAATTGTAATATGGAATTCTAAAAATTATGATTCATCACAAATAAAAGTATTAAAAATCAAAAACAACATAATAATAAAACTGAGCAATGAAATACCGCTGCAGCAATATTTAAGCCAAATATACAAAGAAACAAAAGAAAGTTCGGTTGAATATTACGATAAAGCGGTCATAATACCCGAAGAAAAGCCGATTTCGGAATCTGATGAAATATTTAATAAAGTACAGCAGGCTTTTAAAGCGGAAGATAAAGAACTTGTTCGTCCTAATATTGAACAAAAGCAGGCTAAGTTAAAATCAAGATTTTTTCTTGAAAAAGCGCTGCCAAAAAACGGTAATATTTTAATTTCCGGTATTGGTGTAATAAATATAGAAAAACCGTTTAAGCTCACTGAACCGTCAAGAATAGTATTTGACCTTCCTAATACGATTGTTTTACAAGAACTGCGCGAAAAAGAAATAAAGATTACCGAAACTGATACTATAAAAATAGGGCAATTTGCCCCTTCAAAAGCAAGAATTGTTATAAAAACAAATACTCCTGAACTTTATATTCCGATATATTCAACGAATTTACAAACATTATTAATAGCAAACAGGAATAATCTTTCCGGAGTAAATTTAGCCGATACGCTGTCAGAGCTGGCATATTTTAAGGAACAAAAAATAAATTCCTCAACAGATGTAATAAATATTATCTTTTCCAATCCGGTTATATATTCAATTGAAAAAACGGCGGGAAAAATCAATGTTACTTTTTATAATTTAAGCAATTTTAATACAGACTCATTTAATACGATAGCAAAAACCAACGGAACAGGTTTTGAAGCAAAAAAAATAAGTTCAAACATATATTCAATGTCATTTCCGGTTGATGAAAATACGCTTACAGACTGTTATGAAACATTAAATGCTTCTCAATTAAGGTTTATATTTACTCACAAGCAGGTAGAAATTCAGCCTAAAACAGAAGTAAATAAACTTCCCGAGATAAAGCTTCCGGTTCAAGAGCCTGTAAAACCTCAAATAAAAAAAGACTCACCCTTCGCTGATTTATTATCAAGACAAAAAACGACAGTAAATAAAACGAACAACAGAAAAATTTTTAAAAAGAAAAATTCCGTTATTACAAAAATAAAGAACAAAGTAATAATCATAGATCCCGGACACGGAGGAAATGATACAGGTGCAATGCGCGGTCGTATTTTAGAAAAAGACTTAACTCTGCAAATTGCTTTAAAAGTTAAGAATATATTGAAAGAGCAAGGTTTAAATAAGGTATATATGACGCGTTCAACAGATTCAACCTTATCTTTAGCGCAAAGAGTTGAATTTGCCAACTCCAACAATGCGGATATTTATGTAAGCATTCATATCAACGCGAGTGTTAAAAGCGAAATAAACGGGATTGAAACTCATTATTATTCGGAAAAAGGATATGATGTTGCAAAAGTTATGCATAAAGAGTTAATGGAAAAAGTTTCCGCTTCGGACAGAGGCTTGTTTAAGTCTAAATTTTATGTTATAAACCACACAGAAGCGCCTGCGGTTTTATTGGAATTAGGGTTTATTTCAAATGAAGCGGAACGAAACGCGCTAATATCGGAAAAACGTCAAATGGATTCTGCGGAAGCTATTGCGGAAGGTATAATAAATTATTTAACGGAGCATTAAACATGAATAATAATCCTATCGGTGTATTTGATTCAGGAGTCGGCGGATTAAGCGTGTTTTCACAGTTAATTCGATTAATGCCGAATGAAAATTACATATATTATGGTGATACAATAAATTTACCTTACGGCGATAAATCCAAAGAAGAACTTGTTGAAATTACGGGAAAAATTTTTGACTTTTTTAAATCCCGCGGGGTAAAAGCTGTTGTAATGGCTTGTAACACAACTTCCGCAACAACTTACGATATTTTAAAAACCAAATATAGCTTTAAAATATACCCCATTGTACAAACCGTAGCCAAAGAAATCGCATTAAAAAATTATAACAGAATAGGTGTTTTTGCCACTAATGCAACAATAAATTCACATGCGTACAAAAGAGAAGTCAGGAAATACAACCTCAGAACCGAAGTATTTGAAACAGCATGTCCCAAGTGGGTTAGTATCGTTGAAAATCAGCTTCAAAACGACCCCGAAAGTATTAACGATATTAAAACTCAGTTGGATTTAATGCTAACAAACAAACCGGATAAAATAATTTTAGGCTGTACACATTATCCGTATTTAATAAATGTTTTATCTCATTACGCTGGAACAGATTTGTTTATTAATCCCGCTAAATCCTTTGCTGAAAACATTTATAAGGATTTAAAAGAACAAGAATTAATATCTGATAATCAGAATAATAAAATTGAATTTTTGGTAAGTTCAAATCCGGACCAATTTATATCGGCTTCCAAATTATTTTATGACGTAAGAGAAGCAAAAGAAATTGATTTATCAAGATTAACAGTAAATTATAATCTTTAAAGGAATAATACAAAATAATTTTCATCAGCGGATTTGATTTTTTCAAAAATATTATTAAATGAATAATATGAGAAAGATAATTTACGCAGTGAGTTTGTTATTTTTAATTATAGTGCCTTCATTCGCGCAGGTAATTGAAGGAAATATAAGTATGTCCGATCGTGTTCCCGTTGAATTTTTCGGAGATTGGCGTGTTACATCAGTATGTACAAAATCAACAAATAAAGAATATTTTGATGCCACAAGTATGGATATATGGACTCTTACAAGACAAGGCGATATAATAACACTAATGAATCCGTTATCAGGCGCAAGAGCGGATATAACAGTTAATGATGTAAAAGGAAGCACCGTAAAATTTGAAAAAAGAACCTCATATCCCGATGAAGAATCACTGGAAACACCTATTTTAACCTTAAACGGCGATAATTTTACGGGAGTTGATAAAATAAGTATAAAAACATATAAAAACGGGAAACTTATTAAAGAAGATTACGTCGA
>CANPXC010000083.1 GCA_947585605.1 Candidatus Gastranaerophilales bacterium
GAACTCTAACTTGATAATGCTTACAAAGAAAGGCTATATTAAGAGAATGGGGCTTGATAACTTCTCAAGTATTAGAAAGAACGGTATTATTGCAATCGGACTTGAAGAAGGCGATACACTGAACTGGGTAAAACAGGCAAATAATTCCGATGAAGTATTTATTGCAACAAGCTGCGGTATGGCAATCAGGTTCGCGATAGATGATTTAAGACCTTTAGGCAGAAGCGCAAGAGGTGTAAATTCTATGAAATTAAGAACTGGTGATACAATTATCGGCTGTGATATAATCCCGAGAAACTTTGACGCAGACCTGCTTGTTGTAACCTCCGACGGATTTGGCAAACGTTCAAAAATGTCGGAATTCAGACCTCAAAACAGAGGCGGAATAGGTTTAATTGCAACTAAATTCAAGTCTGCTTCCTCAAGACTTGTTGCTCTGACTGTAGTTGAAGAAAATGATGAAATTATGGTAGTAACTCAAAACGGTATTGTATCAAGAATTAAGGCTGCCGATATTTCACGCCAGGGCAGACCTGCAACAGGTGTACGTATTCAAAACTTAATGGAAAATGATTCAGTTATGGCTGTTAATAAAATAGTTATTACGGATACAAATGAAGGAAAAGCCCCGGAAGACGCAATTGAAGATAATGTTGAGCAGGCTGTTCAAAATAAATTGGGAGAATTGGATAATGAATAAAGTTATATCAACAGATAAAGCTCCAAAGGCAATAGGGCCGTATTCTCAAGCAATTTTGGCGGGTAATACTCTTTACTGCTCCGGGCAGATTGCTATTAATCCTGAAACTAACGAGTTTATCGGCGGAAGTATTGTGGAGCAGACAGAACAAATCATTAAAAATATAGAAGGGCTTTTGAGTTCATCAGGCTTCAGCTATAACGATGTAGTTAAAACAACATGTTTTTTAGCTGATATGAAAGATTTTGCGGTATTTAATGCGCTTTATGAAAAAGCATTTATTTCAAAGCCTGCGCGTTCGTGCGTTGCAGTAAAAGACCTGCCTAAAAACTCTTTGGTCGAAATAGAAGTTATAGCGGTTAAATAGCGATGAAACTTGTACTTCAAAGAGTTAAAAGCGCTTCATTAGTTATAAATGGTGAAGTGTACAGCTCAATAAATCAAGGATATTTGGTTTTGTTCGGGGCGGAAAAGGGTGATACAACATCTCAAGCTGATTGGCTTGCCAATAAAATTACACTTCTTCGTTGTTTTTCGGATGAAAATGAAAAAATGAACCTTTCTGTTAAAGATGTAAACGGTGAAATGTTAATTGTTTCTCAATTTACACTTGCAGGAAGCGTAAAAAAAGGCACCCGCCCAAGTTTTGATAATGCCATGGCGCCTGATGAAGCAAAAAAAATGTATGAATATTTTATTTCCAAAGTAAAAGAACAAAATATCCCGGTAAAAACAGGTGTATTTGGCGCGCACATGGAAATTACTCTGTTAAACGACGGGCCTGTGACTTTTATTCTTGAAAAATAATATTAAGTTTTGTAAATTGTGATTTTGAATAAAGAAATTTTTTTTATTACGAGCGTTTATTTAGATGGCAAAAAAAGTGTTCACAATTTTAATTTATGTATTATATAATAAATTAAACAACTAAGGAAAAACAAATGAGAATATCACCAATAAGTTTTGGAATAAGTAACTCTGTAACATCAGGGTATGAAAATAATGTAACAACAACGGTAAGACATAATTCATTAGCTGATATGGAATTTAATATTATTGCAGATACAATCAGATCGCAGAATTTAAAAAATCAAATGAATGTCAGATTGTCGAATTTAAAACGAAATTTAAGCAGTTATATGGCTCAAAATACTTATAAAGTTTAAAAAAAGAGGGACAAACAGTTCCTCTTTTTTATATTTGTACAACGGATTATATTGTGCTTAAAATATTAAGCGGATATTCAAATAAAAGTTCTTCTCTTGCAACTACTCTGATATTAGGTATCATTTGCGAGAGTATTAAATAAATCAAATGTCTTAATTTCATTGGAGCAATTAAAATAATTTCTTTTGAGTCAGGAGCATATTTTGTTATTTTTTCCTGCAATTCTTTTACCAGATTTTCGATTTTACCGCTTTCTATGCGGATTACATCATTATCAGATTTATCACCGCTAAAGGATTTTAAGTTGGAAGCGGAAAGCTCAAATGCGTTAATTACTTTATTTTCTCCGCTGATAAGAGATTGGCTTATCTGCCTTGAAAGTGCTATTCTTATTCTTTCCAGCAGTTCTTCTTTATTTGTTTCATCAGCGAAATCATTAATTTTTTCAAAAATATAAACAATATCTTTGATAGAAACTTTTTCTTTTATAAGGCTTGAAAGAATGAATTTTAGTTCCGCGACTGACATATAATCGGGAATTATGTTTTCAATCAAGTATAAATTTTGGTTTCCGACAATTTCAATGTATCTGTTAATATCCGAATAATCAAAAATATCATCAATATATTTACAAACCGAGTATTCAATTAATCTTGCGATAAAGTCAGTAGAATCAATTCCTTTTGCCCAGTAGTCCTTAGATTTTTCTTCATCAATCCAAAGTATATTTAAGCCCGTGATTAAATCAATATCCTTGATAGAGTCCGCAGGGAGCTTTTCAATATTTAATTCGTTTTCAAAAAACATTGTATGTGAACAGTATGCGTGGGATGTAATAACAGGGATACCGCGCACTTTTATTGAAAATTCATTTTCTCCCAAGCTGTCATCTATTTCAATATTTATTTTAGGTATGATATACCCAAGCTTTTCCGTTAAATTTTGGCGGATTAAAACTATTTGTGCCAGCATATTATATTCGTTATCGCTGTCTAAAATATCCGTTAATTCTTCGGAAATCGCAAGAGTAAGCTTTTGTTCGCCTAATTTTTGTTCCATAATATCAGGGTTAATTACCTTCGCTAAATTCTTTTTCAGTTCTTCAAGTTCATTTATGTGTTTGGAAATTTCTTCGTTTAAGACAGCCCTTGAATCTTCTGAGGTTTCATCTATTAATGATTTAACCTGCGCTATCTTTTGACGTTTTTCCTTAATTTTCTTTTGAATATCAACACAAAGTTCATAAGGGTCAAGCTCTGGATTAATAATCCTTTCAATTCTTGATTTGAAATTAAATAAATCGGTATTTTCATTTAAAGTTGAATCTTCATTATCCGCTTCTTTAATAAAAATGCAGTTGTAGAAAACTTCTTCGTCATTTTCCAGCTCTTGGATTGAATAAACTTCCCAGCCGTCTTTTGACATTTCATTTAATAAATTTTCAAGTTTTTCATTATCATTGTAGGGAGAAGTTTTAATTTTATACATATTTCTGGTTTGTTTGAACATATTAAATTCCTTTTTTGCTTTTATAATAATATCATTTTTATATAAAAAAAACAGATTTTATTTTTGAATAATTCCGGTTGCGATTTTTCCTCTGCATTGGTACTTGAGAATATAATACCCTTTTCCGGAGTCTGATATTTCGGCAAAAGTATCGGCTGCGGTGCGTTCTTTAAATGCCGCTAATTCTTCTTCAGCCTTACGGTATTTTTTTAATTTTTTGTTAATTTTATAATATTCAAGTTTAGCAATCAGTCCGTCTTCTTCTGTTCTTTCTTCGTCGGTATACATTTTTTCAACCAGTTTAGCAACGCGGACTTTTGCTTTTAATTTGTTACTTTGATAAAGTTCCAAATATTTCATATCTTGAGAAAGAACAACCATATAATAACCGTCAGGGATAGAATTTCCGAATTCATCATATAAAGTGCAAGGCAAAGTAAGATTTGGATATTCGCTGGAGGCGGGGCCATGTTTTTTGGGCGTTTCATTTTCATACAGACCTGAAGGGTAAAAAGGCGCCGGATAATGTCTGGCAGGCCCGTTAAAATCTGTCATAAAATCGTATGCAATTAAATTATTATCAATTATCATTTGAAATTATTTTAGCAGATGTTGTATAAATTTTCTAATTTTTGTATATAATAGGAATAGAAACTGTCCGAGTAAATTTTTACGATAAGCCGAAGGCGTGAGTAAAAAATTTGTGAGTGGCAGCTTGAAAAGGTTAGCAACATTACGGTTGCGATGAATGAAATTGCGGACGGACGAAGTCCGTTAAGCGGGGTCGAAAGCGACGACAAGGCGAAAGCCGAAGGAGCAGCCCGACCAAGCGCAAAGCAATTTCAAGACGGTAAGCGGAATGTTGCGACACTAGATTGTGCGAGGTTTTTATGGATAGAAACAAAATTTTGAGTTATATACCGACGGTTATAGAGTCTTCATCAAACGGCGAAAAGTCTTTTGATATTTTTTCACGCCTTTTAAGAGAACGCATTATATTTTTAGGTGAAGAAATAGATGATGAATTATCTAACTCTGTTGTGGCTCAATTGTTGTTATTGGATTCGGAAAACCCGGAAAAAGATATCATGATGTACATAAATTCTCCCGGCGGCGTGATAACTGCGGGCATGGCAATATATGATACAATGAACCATATAAGGGCTGATGTTTGTACAATATGTTTGGGCGAAGCTGCTTCAATGGGTGCATTTTTACTGTCAGGCGGTACAAAGGGTAAGAGAATGGCGCTTCCGAGTGCCAGAATTATGATACACCAGCCTTTAGGCGGCGCTCAAGGACAAGCTACCGATATTGAAATTGAAGCAAAAGAAATATTAAGAATGAAGAAAGAATTAAACACCCTCCTTGCAAAACATACAGGTCAATCAATCGAAAAAATCTACGCAGATACCGAGCGTGATAACTATATGTCTGCGCAGGAAGCGGTTGAGTATGGTTTGATAGATAAAGTTATATAAATAAGGAGTTAAGATGTCAGCTATGACAAAGAAATGCCGAATAGGCGTAGATGTCGGAGGTACAAATGTAAAAGTTGCGCTTGTTGATAAAACAGGCAGCATTGTATATTCCGATACGGTTCCTACTCGTGCTGAAATGGGGTATGAGTATACAATTTCAAATATAATAAAAGCAATCCAAAATTTAATGAAGGATTCCAAAGTTGCAAAAGACCAAATAGAAGGAATAGGCTTTGGTTTCCCCGGTCAGATAGACTGTGATAACGGAATAGTCCGTTTGGCGCCTAATATCCCCGGCTGGGTAGATATTCCTATTGCAGACATTGTATCAAAAGAATTTGGTATTCCCGTTAAAGTGGATAATGATGTCAGATGTGCGGCTTTGGCAGAATTAAATTACGGCGCGGGCCGCGGAGCAAAAAATCTTGTATGTATTACTGTAGGAACGGGAATTGGCTCCGGTTTAATCGTAAACGGCAAACTGGTGCGCGGTGCAAGTAATGCTGCAGGTGAAATTGGTCACATTAAACTTCAAATGGAAAACGGGCCTATTTGCGGATGCGGTGACAGAGGCTGTCTTGAAGCTTTTGCCTCAGGCCCTGCAATTGTTGCTTTGGCGGAAGAATATATAAGAGGCGGAAAATCTACTAAATACAGGGAACTCGCAAATCCGGATATTACGCCTTATATTGTTGCGGAAGCCGCAAAACAAGGTGATGTAGTCGCTAAAAAAATATTTGAAATCATTGGAAATTATATCGGCATTGGCTTAGCAAGTGTAGTAAACTTATTAAACCCCGAAAAAATCGTTATTGGCGGCGGTGTTGCAGACGCAGGCGATTTATTATTCGCCCCGATTAAAGAAACTCTTAAAAAACGTACAATGCCAATTCAAGGCAATGCAGTGGAAGTTGTTCATGCCGAATTGGGAAATACTGCAGGTGTTATCGGCGCAAGCTTATTAATCGAAGATTAATTTATGAGTGTATTTTTATTCTGGGGACAAGAAGAATATTTGCTTAATAATGAAGTCAAGAAGCTTAAAAACGAGCTTCTTGACGACTCTTTTATATCTATGGCTTATAAAGTTTTTGATAATCCTTCTTTCAATACATTAATGGATATTCTTCAAGCTGCTCCTTTAATGTTTGGAGCTACTTTAAGTATTGTTAATCTTGATAAATATCTTGTCGGAAATAAATTGAGTTTTACCGACAAGGAAATGGAAAGCATTGATTTCGCTTTAAAATCCGTTAATGAAAAAGTAAATATTATTTTTGTTTGTAAAATACCAAGGGATGAAAATAAAAAACCCGACAGCAGAAAAAAGTTATATAAAATAATATCAAAGTATTCTCAAGTCAGGGAGTTCGCACAATTTAAAACTTATCAAAAAGAATTAAACCTGCAAATATCGAAAATGGCAAAAGAAAAAGATTTAATTATAAGCTCCGATAATATCGTTTTGTTAATAGAACAGCTGGGGCCTAATTTAACGTTAATTGATTCCGAGCTTGAAAAGTTAAAAATTGCTTTATTTCCTAATAAAACAGTGGATACGGAGTCATTAAAGAAATACTGTACTTCATCAGAAGATGTATTTTTACTTGCGGATTTAATAATAAACGGAAACAAGAATGAAGTTATTAAGCAATTTAATCTTTTAACCGAGAAGCGTCATCCTTTGGAAATATTTTCTGTTTTGCAAAGTAATTTTCAGCGGTTTATATATATAAAAAGCTATGAAAGGAAAATGAGTACAAAAGATATCTCGTTAAATTTAAAATTACATGAATATATTGTAATGAAAACGCAGGAAAAATTAAGAAAAATTTCTCTTGATAGATTATTGCAAATAAGGGAAAATTTAATTAATGCGGAATATAAGCTGAAAACAGGGCAGTCTGCCGATGGTGAAATTTTGTTAGAAATGGCGTTATTGAGTTAATATGAATAAAATTTTGGAAGAAAAATACCCGTATTTAAGTAATTTTTTTAAGACTGCAATCGGACAAAACCGATTATTTCATTCTTTAATTTTTTACGGAAGTAATATTTACGCGCAATACTTAATGGCGCTGGAGCTTGCCAGACAGCTTAATTGCTTGGAAGATGGCCGTGAAGATTGTAATTGCCGGAATTGTAAGTGGATAAGAGAAAATAAACATCCTGCTGTAATGACAATTTCTAAGATAGATAATAAGACTGATTCGAGTAAGACCGTTATTTCGGAAGAACAAGTTAATATGGTGCTTGATACTCTTGTTAACTCGTCGGATTATCACAGAGTCTATATTTTTTGCAATGCTGATATGAAAGAATTATCACGATGTGAAGAGGAATGTTATGCGGAATTCAAATCTTCGGGATTTAATCCCCCGCAAGAAGCTAATGACGAAAAAATATGGTATCCTTCGGGGATAAATACCTCTTGTTTTTCGACTGTAGCTGCAAATGCAATGCTTAAATCGATTGAAGAACCTTCATCCGGCATTACTTTTATTTTTCTCACAAGTAATAAAGAAGATTTGCTCCAAACAATTATATCCCGTTCACAGGCTTTTTACCTTCCCGATAAAAAGACAGAAAATTATAATACGGATTTTCTGCAAAAATATTTTGTTTCATATCCTTTATTTAAAAAAGAAAATGCCTTATCCTTTGCTCAATCCTTATTAAACTATCAGCTTGATAATAATTTAGAACCCGAATATGTTATAGATTGTATTCAAGCTTACCTTCTACAGCTTGCGCTGGCAAATGCAACCAATAAAAGTATAATAAATAAAATATTTTCCGATATTGAAAAGACGCAGAAATCCAAACAAATGTTAAAGGCATATATAAAAGAACAAACCGTATATGAAGATTTTGCATTTTATCTTGCAAAAAGAATTTAGAAGTAAAATTTAAATGGAATTTATATACCAAATTTCGCTAAAATGGTTAAAACTGTCACCCTGAACTTGTTTCAGGGTCTAATATCTTTCAAGAATAATTTCATATGAATAGAGTTGCATAATTTGGCAG
>CANPXC010000084.1 GCA_947585605.1 Candidatus Gastranaerophilales bacterium
ACCTGTATGTGACCTTCCGTTATCTTTCCAAATAACAACATCACCCGGTTTTATTTTTGAAGTGTCTGAGGCTGCTTCTGCGCCGCTGATAAATGTACCGTTTGCTTTACCCCAATCCATTAAGCCTTGAACTGAGAATTTATATGCACCCGACATATCAACACCGGATTTTTCAAGGACATAACTTACGAACGCTGCACACCAAGGAGTAGCTGCACTTGTTGTGTTCCAACCCTGTTCTTGGAAGAATTTATCAGCACTTCCGTCAGCTTCATTGCAGCCCAGGAAGGATTTTGCAAAATCAATTATCTTATCGCCGAGTTTATTAGTGTTATCTCGTATATTTTCTTTATTTTTTAAATCTGTTAAAGCATCATTGATTTCGTTTATATGATCTTGCGCTTCAACTATTTCCGCTTTGGCTTCTTTTAATGCATCTGTTTTTGTAGTATCGTACTGTTCTTTTAAGTCATTATATGTATCCATATATTCTTGAATTTCCGGATATTTTTCCGAAATTTCGGCTTCAAGATCTGTTTTTTGATCCTTTAAATCAGCAAGTTCGGTTTCAAGATCTTCTTTTTGTTTTAAAAGACCGCTTTCACCGTTTTCAAGCACATCTTTTGCGTCATCTAATTCTTTTTGAATTTCGTTAATTTTTTCTTCAGCATCACTGATTTGGGTTTTTAATTCAGATATTTGTGCATCTAATGAACTTTTATCTTCCGCACTCATTTCTGAAGTATTTGTGCTTTCTAATCCGGAAAGTATACCTTCTAAGTTATCTTTGTTAGATACGGCATTATCGTAAGAATTTTCTAAAGAGCTGATTTTGGTTTCTTGTTCGGTTATTTTTGTATCAACATCATCAACTTCGCTCTGTTTATCATCTATAGAGGTTACAAGCTCGTCGAGTTTTTCAGCCATTTCATGGTCAACTAAGTCTAATTGGTCATGATATGCTTCGTAAGCTTCTTCTATATTTTCATTTAATTCTATAAGTGCGGGAGTATTTCCGCTGTTTATATCCGCATAGTTTTGCTGCTTTTCATCCAAATCGGATTCGGCTTTTTGCAGTTCTGTTTTTAATTCATATTCATTCATATTCTCAATGGATTTAGGTTCTTGAGATGTTGCTTCTGTATATGAATCCGGTATGTGGAAATATGCATTTGACGGCGGAGTTGACGTACTTGTACTTGCTTGAGCAGGAGATGTTGTTGCGGGGGCTTGTGTTTCTTCTACGTTTTTATTGTGATTTAGAAGTGTACCGTTCTTTAAATCGTCCGTAACAGCGAATAAATCATCTAAAGTTAAGCTTGAACCGTCACCGTCATATATACTTGCAATATTGATGAAACCCATAATTTCCGCATCGCTTAATTGACCGTCACGGTCAGCGTCTATTGAATCTTTAAATGTTTCATCTTCAAATATATTATTTAATAAATCTACTATCGGTATTTCTTCTATAGCGCCGGTTTCACCTTCGCCGCCCTCAGGGGATTGTGCGGGAGCAGTTGTTTCATCTTCAGGCTGTGTTTCTGGAAATGCCGTGTCGTCTTCTAATTCATTTGGATCAACAAGTTTACCGTTTACGATTTCCATATCCATAATGTCATTAAGACTCATTGACATTATAGATGTATCAACATTTAATTCTTGCTGCAAATATTCTTTAAATTCATCTGCATGCATAAAAATGCTTATGTCTAAATTGTTTTCAGCGGGAGCTGTATTATCTTCACCGTTTTTTTCCTGTAAGTAATTCGCAAATCCTAATTTTAAAATACTGAAATCCATAACACTTTTTCCTTCACTTATACCTGATTTAAATATCGGTATTCATTCAATTTTCTTTAATTTTTATTTATATATTTGAAAAAAATGTTACATTTCTTAACTATAAATTTCTGATAATTTCTTTTGTAAAATCTGTTGTAGAGGAATTTCCGCCCAAATCGGAGGTTAAAAATTTACCTTCATTAATTGTTTTAAAAAGTGCTTTTTCTATTTTTTCCGCAATATCTTTTTGATTAATATATTTCAGCATTTCAATTGCAGATAATAATAAAGCAGTGGGATTGGCTTTATTTTGACCTTTTATATCAGGGGCGCTGCCATGAACGGGCTCAAATACGGCGGCTTGCAGACCTATATTTGCGCCTTGAGCTACGCCTAAACCGCCTATTAAACCTGCGCATAAGTCCGAAACTATATCTCCGTATAAATTCGGAAGCACTAAAACATCAAATTTTTCGGGATTTTGCACAAGTTGCATACAAAGATTATCAACTAAAATTTCTTTATATTCTATTTGAGGATATTTTTGAGCGATTTCTCTTGTACAATTTAAAAATAAACCGTCCGTCAGCTTGCAAATGTTAGCTTTTGATACGGCGTGAACCGTTTTTCTGTTATTTTTAACAGCATAATTAAAGGCAAATTCCGCTATTCTTAATGAGGCTTTTTTTGTTATGATTTTTATACTTTCTGCTGTTTCTTCGTCAATTTGTCTTTCAATACCGGCATATAAGTCCTCAGTATTTTCGCGGACTATTACCAAATCAACATTATTAAATTTGGTTTTAATTCCTTCTATATTTTTACAGGGGCGCAGGTTTGCATAAAGGTCAAGTGCTTTTCTAAGCTGAACGTTTACGCTTCTGAAACCTTTTCCTATCGGCGTAGTAACGGGAGCTTTAAGTGCAACTTTGTTTTTTTTAATTGAGTCTATAACTCTGTCGGGCAAAGGAGTGCCTTCTTTTTCTATAACATCAGCTCCCGCGCTTTGAACATCCCATTCTATTTGAGCGCCTGCTGATTTTAGTATGTTAACTGCCGCTTCCGTGATTTCAGGTCCTATTCCGTCACCGGGGATTAGTGTTACAGTTTGCATTTTATCTCCTTAAACCAAGTCAAAATCGCCGTGTTTTTTTATGTGTTCAATTAATCCGCCCTCATTTAAAAGTTTTATCATTACATCCGGCAGCGGAGTAATGGGCATTTTTATATTTTGCGTATTATTATGAACAAAACCTTGTTTGATGTCTATTTCAAGCTCATCGCCCGCATTAATTTTATCGGTATCGCATTCAATAAGTAAAAGTCCTATATTTATTGCGTTACGATAAAATATTCTTGCAAAACTTTTAGCCAAAACGGCTCCTACGCCTGCTATTTTTATGATTTGCGGGGCATGTTCTCTTGATGAGCCTAAACCGAAATTATTTCCCGCTACAACAAAATCGCCTTTACTCATTTTTGAAGCAAACGAAGGGTCAGCGTCTTCAAGTACGTGTTTTGCAAGCTCCGGCAGATTGGAACGCAGGTGGAATAAACGCCCCGGCGCTATATGGTCAGTGGATATATCATCGCCGAATTTAAATGCTTTTCCTTTTAATTCCATTATAAAACCTCCCTGACGTCTGCTATATATCCTTTTATTGCACTGTATGCAGCGGTTGCCGGCGAGGATAAATATATAAATCCTTCGGTATTGCCCATTCTGCCTTTAAAATTTCTGTTTTGGGTTGCCAAACAAACTTCACCGTCACCTAAAATTCCTGCGTGAACTCCTACGCATGCTCCGCAGCCTGAAGTAACTATTGAAGCTCCCGCTTCCACAAATGTTTCAATTAATCCCTCTCTTAATGCTTCCAAAAATACTTTTCTTGAAGCAGGTGCTACAAGCAGTCTTACACCTTCTTTTACTTTATGCCCTTTTAAAATACCTGCCGCTATCCTTAAATCTTCAATACGTCCGTTTGTGCAAGTTCCTATATATACTTGATTTACCTTTACTTCACCAAGTTCATCTATAGTTTTTGTGTTATCAACCGTATGCGGGCAGGAAATTGTCGGTTTTAATTCGTTTAAATTAATATTTATTACTCTTTCATACTTAGCGTCGGCATCTGCCTTGATTTCTTTAAATTTATCGGCCCTGCCCTGCTCTTTTAAATATTCATAAGTCTTTTCATCGGTTTCAAAAAGTCCTGCCTTTGCGCCTGCTTCAACCGCCATATTGGATATTGTGAAACGCTCTGCCATAGTCAGATTTTTTACTGCGCTTCCCGTAAATTCAAGCGCTTTATATGTAGCCCCGTCCGCTCCGATTAATCCTATAAGATGAAGGATTAAATCTTTTGCATAAACACCTTTGGGAAAACTGCCGTTAAGTACAATTTTATATGTTGAAGGAACTTTTAACCAAGTTTTACCAAGTGCCATAACAACGGCAATATCTGTTGAACCTACTCCCGTTGCAAATGCGCCTAAAGCTCCCGATGTACAGGTATGAGAGTCAGCCCCTAAAAGAACTTCTCCGGGGTTAATGTAGCTTTCAACCAATCTTTGATGACAAACACCTTCGCCGACTTCAGATAAAACAGCACCGTATTCGTTTGCAAATTTTCTTAAAACGGTGTGCGAATTTGAAAGTTCTTTTCTGGGACTCGGGGCGGCGTGGTCTATAAATAATATTGTCCTTTGCGGATTAAATAATTTTGTTTTATTTAATTTCTTAAATTCATTTACCGCTAACGGCCCTGTTCCGTCTTGAACCATTACTGCATCTATATTTGATATTATCAACTCCCCCGGCGCGACGTTTTTACCTGCGTGAGCGGATAATATTTTTTCTGCTATCGTTTGTTCCATAATCTCTCCTATACAAATAAGTGCGGCTGGGTGATAAAGTTATTATCAACCCTCTTTTTAAGATTTCCCGTCGGCATATAATATGGCGTTACAGTCATTATTTTTGCCGCAATATCGGGATAATAATATATAAACTTTAATTCACTTTGCGTTAACGGTTTTTGAGTATGAACATTGGCGTATCTGGCAAGCTCTAAGATGTTTCTTGCTTCATCTTCATCTTGGAACTCTATTTCCATTTTTTCATATACATTACGGAAACCTTTAATTCCGCCATATTCTCCCGTTGTAATCATTCTGCCCGTTTCAACAATTTCAGGTTCGCCTCTGCCAAGCTCTGCGTAATCATAAAGTTCATAATTTAATCTGTCTTTTAAAGCACCGTCTGCGTGAATACCCGATTCATGCGCAAACGCATTTGCCCCTGTTGCCGGCTGATTAATCGGTATCGGAATACCAAAAGCATAAGCAGTGTATTTTGCCAGCTTCCAAGTTTTTGATAAATCAATATTCGGGTCAATTTCATATCTTCCGTGCATTCCGCTGGATTTTAATACGCCAAGCAGGCAGGAAATCAAGTCAGCATTACCAGCCCGCTCTCCCATACCGTTTATTGCAGTATTTATGTAAGCATTTACACCTGAATCTATTGCGGCTTTCGCTCCCATAACGGAATTGCCCGCAGCCATGCCAAGGTCGTTGTGAAAATGCAGTTCTATATCCATTTTGGTAGCTTGCGCTATTTTAGAAATTCTCTCATAAGCACTTATAGGGTCATCATAGCCTAAAGTGTCGCAATATCTGAATTTCTTAGCCCCATGCTTTTTTGCTTCAAGACCGAAGTCAATTAAATAATCAATATCACTTCTTGAAGCGTCTTCCGCGTTAACTCCGATATCCTGAGCGCCGCATGCTATCGCTGTATCCAAAGCCTTTGTGGTCGATTTTATTATGTCATCACGTGTCTTTTTACCGCCGAATTTCCCTTTTATCATCTGGTCTGATGTTGATACCGAAAGGTTAATGTACTTTAACCTTGGTACATTTTGAAATGACAGCAATACATCTTCTTCAATACCTCTCATCCAGCCTGATAGTCTTGTTTTGGTGATAACACCTCTGTCAACAAGTTCAAGATTACCGTTAAGATAATTTATTTCATGTCTTGTTGTCGGAAATCCGAATTCCGATTGTGTTATTCCTATATCATCCAGCATTAAGTTTATTATTGTTTTTTGCAGTTTTGCTAAACCTAACCTTGAAGTTTGTACTCCGTCGCGGTTTGTTACATCTACAAAATATATGTGTTTTTTCGGCATAATACTTCCCTTTTTAACTATAAAATGTATTATACCATATTATTTAAACTCTTTATATAAATTTAATATTACCGGAACATTTTATTTATATCTGATTTTGTTTCTGTATTCTTCATAAGTAAGATTTGAAAATTGACCTTTAAATAAACCTATAAAGAAAGAAATAATTAAAAAAATCAGATTTAAAAACCAAGCGTAGCTTTGCAAGACGTTCACATCTACGGGAAGATTAAATTTGAACCAGTTTGCAATTAATATAAAAGCTTGAAATAAAATAATAAAACTTAAAACAGAGGATGTTGTTTTGTAGCCTCTTGAATCCCTTGAACCGCAAACATCATAAAGTCTTCTGTCTATTAAGGCAAAAAATGTAATAAAATAAATCAAGAATAAAAAATACATTATTCCGTATGCAACTGTTTCATATACATCAGTTTTGACATTAGGAATGATATATCCGTTAAAAATTCTTTCCGTAATAAATGTTATGACAACAAGAATTATTATATTTATAAAATACCATTTTTTACCTATGGGATTGTTTGAAGCAAAAAGTCTGTCATCACTCATAAAAACTCTCCTCCGGGAAAAAGTATAAATTATATTCAAGAAAAACACAATAGCGGTTTTATTTTAAAAAACAAAATATAATTGAGGCAATAAAACCAATAAAGGTCAGTATTAGAGCGGTATAAAAAAGTATGCTGAAATTAAAAAAATAAATAATACAATAAAAGTATAATAAAGGAAATACAAAGAGCAGTATAAAAATTCTTTTCATAATCAAATTAAATTTGATTGATTTATTTTCCGAAAAATCCGCAATGCGTCTGTAAATAACGGATAGCATAGACATGACAATTACAAATTTAAAGAAATTTACTATAAAAATTAAAGTTTCATATAAAAAATTGTATGTAACAAATTGTTTGATTGTATCAAAACGAATGAGTGATAAACTTATAAGTAAAACAATAAGTATAAGCATGTTTATTGTGTAATTTTTTCTGCTTATCACACCTTCATAACTAAAATAATCATTATTGTATTCTTTGTTGCTCATATTACAAATGCCTGTTCAGATTAGCAATTATCACAGATTTGGGAACAATATTAACAATTCTTTCAACCGGTTCACCATTTTTAAAGATTAAAAGACTTGGAACACCGCTAATAGAGTATTTTTGTGCGGTTTGTAAATTCTCATCAGCTTTAATTTTGACGAATTTAACTTTATCATTAAATTCTTGAGCTATTTCATCAATAACCGGTGATAATTTGCGGCATGGCCCGCACCAAGTTGCCCAAAAATCAACAAGTGTCAATTTTTCCGAAGAACATACTTCTTTATCAAAATTTTCATCCGTAACTTCTTGTACATTAGACATGTCTTAATCTCCTTATTGATATATGAATTAGTTCAAAAGGTTATAATTTTTTTTTGGGGGGGGGGAGTGTCAGATAACCTTTTTAGAAATACGATACCGGATTATATTATAATTCATCAAAGAAGTAAATTGGTAAGGTATTGAACTATAATATCCAATTGGGCAAAAAAAGTCCAGTTAAAAATGGAAAAAATAAATTTTTCTTGACAATGAAGCATGTCCTATATATTATACAATAAGCATAAGGATAAGCCGGTGTAGCTCAATGGTAGAGCAACGGTTTTGTAAACCGTAGGTTGTAGGTTCGAGTCCTATCACCGGCTAATTTAAATAGCACATTGATAGAAATAAATATGGGTAGATGGCCGAGTGGCTAAAGGCGACAGACTGTAAATCTGTTGACGCGAGTCTACGGTGGTTCGAATC
>CANPXC010000085.1 GCA_947585605.1 Candidatus Gastranaerophilales bacterium
TTGTACTGTTGCGATTTTTTCTGCTTCTTCATCAGGAATTTCGCATCCGAATTCTTCTTCAAATGCCATAACTAATTCTACAGTATCTAATGAATCAGCACCTAAATCTGCTGTAAAACTTGCATCGGGAGTAACTGCGCTTTCTTCTACGCTTAATTGTTCAACAACTACTTTTTTTACTCTCTCAAGAATGTCACTCATTTTTTCTACCTCATTTTTAACTAATACTTAAATTTATTTTTATGAATTTATTATACTATTTACATTTAAATTTGCAAATTGTTAACTATATAACAAGCCCGCCGTCTACACCAATTATTTGACCTGTTATATACGGCGCGTCTTCAGCTAAAAATTTTACTGTTTTTGCTATATCTTCGGGCAAACCAAGCCTTTTTAGCGGTATATGTTCCGTTATTTTTTCGGTATCTAAATCTTTTGTCATGTCTGTTTGTATAAATCCGGGTGCTATTGCATTAACTCTAATGTTTCTTGAACCCAGTTCTTTTGCAAGTGATTTAGTAAATCCGATTAATCCTGCTTTTGCCGTTGAATAATTAGCTTGGCCCGGATTCCCCATAATACCTGATATGCTGGACATGTTTACAATACATCCGCTTCTTTGTTTTACCATTGTCTTTATTATGGGATTTGTCATATAAAATGCACTGTTTAGGTTTGTATTGATTACAGCTTCCCAGTTTTCGGCACTCATTCTCATAAATAAACCGTCGCGGGTTATACCTGCATTATTTAACAGAACATCAATTCTTCCAAAGTCTTTCAGAATTTCGTCTGCGGCCTTTGCGCATGCTTCTTTATTCGCAACGTCAAATTTATAAGATTTAGCTTTAACTCCGTTTGTTTCAAGCTCTTTTACTGTATTATTTGCAGCTTCTTCGTTTCCGGCATAGCTGATTGCTACATCATAACCGGCTTTAGCAAGTTCTATTGCGCAAGCTCTGCCTATGCCTCTTGAACCACCCGTAATTATTGCAACTTTATTTTCTGACATTATACAAGCTCCTTGTCCATTTTATTTTCTATTTCTGACGTAGTTATGTTTAATGATTCCGCGTCATATATGTTCATTGTATTTATTTGCGGATTTATTTTTTTATTTAAGCCTGCTAATACTTTCCCCGGGCCTATTTCTATAAAATCTGTTATTCCCGTATTTACAATATTGTTTATTGTTTTTGTCCATTGGACTGAGGAGTATATCTGTTCCGGTAATTCCTGCATAAATTCTTCACTTTTATATGCAGTATTTCCCGTTACATTTATATATACCGGTGTATTAACATTGTTAAATTTAAATTCTTTTATATAATTTGAAAATTTAATGCTTGCTTCTTTCATTAGCGGAGAATGAAAAGCGCCTGAAACTGCCAAAGGAATTACTTTTTTTGCTCCCGCTTCTTTGTATTTATTTATGCTTTCATTTATTTCGTTTTGTCCGCCCGTTATTACTACTTGTCCGGGGCAATTATAATTTGCAACAAAAACATTATTTAAATCTTTTGTTATTTCAATAACGGCATTATCATCCAATCCTAATACTGCAGCCATTGCACCGTTTGTGTTTTGTGCCGCTTCATTCATTAAAAATGCTCTTTTTTCAATCAGTTTTAATACTGTTTCTAAGTCCGCAGCGCCTGTTGCATATAATGCGGCGTATTCACCAAGGCTGTGGCCTGCGGCGCAAGCTATATTTAAATCGCTTTTTTCTTTTAATGCTTCTAATGCTGCTAATGAAACGGTTAAAATACAAGGCTGAGAGTTGATTGTCAGCTTTAAATCCTCTTCGCTGCCGTTAAAACATAAATCGGATATACTTCTTCCGAGAACTCTATCTGCCGTGTCAAAAACATTTTTTGCCGCTTCAGAGGTTTCATATAAATCCTTCCCCATGCCCGGCTTTTGTGCGCCCTGTCCGGGGAATATTAATGCATATTTTTTCATTAAGCTATACCTTCTCTCAATCTGACAACAGTAGTACCGACAGTCATTCCCGCACCAAAACCGGTAAGAATTGCCGTCGCAGGTAATTTAATTTTTCCGGATTGTATTGCTTCTGTCAGTGCAATAGGAATTGACGCTGCCGATGTGTTTGCATATTCTTGAATGTTTGATATTACGTGTTCTTTATTAAATTTTAGTCTGTCTTCTAACGCTTCAATTATTCGCATATTCGCTTGATGAGGAACAAGGTAATCTATTTCATCCAATTTTAAGCCTGATTTTTCAACACATTCTTCTATGTATACCGGAAGTTTTGTTACTACGTATTTGTATACTTCTTTTCCGTTCATTTTAACAAACATTGGTTCTGCTTCATTTGGTTCAACAAGCGGGCAGTTTTTACCGGGAATAGGCATTTTTATGTAATCACCGAGTTGACCTTCCGCTTTTAAGCTTACGGCAAGGATATCATCTTGTTCATCATCCGAAGCTGTAAGCATCATAGCGCCTGCTCCGTCACCAAACAGTACGCATGTTGTTCTGTCAGTCCAATCAAGACATCTTGAAACTGCGTCTGTCGCAACTATCAGAACTGTTTTTGCCGTTTCTGATTTAATTAAAGCTCTGGCTATTCCCATTCCGTATATCAAACCTGAGCAAGCCGCAGTTATATCAAAGCAGGCTGCATTTACTGCGCCTATTGCCGCTTGTATTTCGCATGCAGTAGACGGATATGCATGTGTTTCCACGCTTGCCGCAGCTATAATATAATCTATTTCTTCAGCTTTTATTTTTGATGTTTTTATAACTTTTTCAGCCGCTTTAATTCCCATTTCAACAGCTGTTTCATTCCCCGAAAGAACATGTCTTTTTTCTATACCTGTTCTTGTTTTTATCCATTCATCAGAAGTATCTATAATTTTAGTTAAGTCGTCATTGGTAACTACGGCTTCAGGTACCTGAAAACTAACTCCTGCAATTCTTATAGGAATACTCATTTATTATATCTCCCCATAGTATGATGATATTTTTTTGTTAACGCCTGCTTCAACGGCATTGTATGCGACTTTTACGGCATTTTTAATTGCATACGCACTCGAGCGGCCATGGCATATAACGGTTGTTCCTTTTACGCCTAAAAGCAACGCTCCGCCAAATTCTTCGTAATTTATTTTAGCGTACATCTTTTTTAAGATAGGACGAACTAAT
Organism: Candidatus Gastranaerophilales bacterium; assembly: GCA_947585605.1. Taxonomy (GTDB): domain Bacteria; phylum Cyanobacteriota; class Vampirovibrionia; order Gastranaerophilales; family Gastranaerophilaceae; genus Avigastranaerophilus. The sequence goes on from CANPXC010000085.1 coordinate 3,175, forward strand.
AATCCTACCATTTTTGATAAAAAGTCATGACAAAATTCTTGTTTTATCATATAAAAGAACATTCTGGCAACACCTTCAATTGTTTTTAAGGTTACGTTGCCTACAAAGCCGTCACATACAATAATATCGGCATTTCCTAAGAATATTTCTTTTCCTTCCGCGTTGCCGATAAAATTTAATTTATCTTTGTTTTCGTCAAAAAGTTTGTATGTATCTTTTGCAAGTTCATCGCCTTTTCCTGCTTCTTCACCTATGTTAAGCAATGCTATTCTGGGATTTTCTATTCCTAATACTGATTTTGCATAAGTTGACCCCATTAAACCGAATTGGTATAGCATTTCCGGTGTACAGTCTGTGTTGGCACCCGAATCTATTAATACTAAAGGCCCTTTCATTGTAGGGATAACCGTAGCTATTGCGGGTCTTTCTATTCCGTGAAGCCTGCCAAGTCCGAATAAACTTGCACCCATAGCAGCTCCTGTAGAACCTGCCGCAACAACAGCGTCAGAACTGCCTGTAACTACCGCATTTACAGCTAAGACTATTGATGAATTCTTTTTCTTTCTGATTGCTTGTCCGGGAGCTTCTCCCATTTCTATTACTTCAGAAGCATGGGTTTTTTTAATATCTAAATTTTTTGTATTAACTCTTATTCTTTTCGGAGGGAATATTCCGCCCCCTATAGATACAACAATTCCTTCTTGATAAATTCGGTCAAGTTCGCGTTCTATATCATAAAGTTTTCCGACGAGTTCTATGGGAATATTATACTCATAAGCTGCCCATACTGCTCCTTCAACTATTGCGCGGGGAGCATTATCTCCTCCCATTGCATCTATAGCTATCCTAGTCATACTATCTATATCCCCGTTCCCTTTTTATTCTTATTCTTCTGTTTTTGTTTCAGGTTTTACAGCTTTTTTGCTGACTACTTTACCTTTATATGTTCCGCATTCCGTGCATACTGTATGTGTTAATACTGTTGCACCGCAGTTTGTACATATTGTTGTTTCCGGTACTGAACCTTTCCAGTTCGCTCTTCTGTGTCCTTGTGCTGATTTACCTGTTCTTTTCTTTGGTACTGCCATTTTAATTATCCTTTTCTATCTTTATTTTTTTAAATATCTCTAATCTGGGGTCGGTTATTTCAGTTCTTATATACTGATTTATTTTTTCGTCCCCTTTACAATTTATATCACAAACACATTTATTTGGTATATTTAATATTACGCTTTGGTAAACAAAATCCGTGATATCTATTTCATCTTTTCCGTTCAAATCTTCAATAAAGCTGTCCTGCTTTATTTCGAACTCATCAATATTCATTTCGTTTAATGAATATTTTGTAAAGAATTCTTCAACTTTTATATTAAGTTCTTTTTTAAATTCTTTTAAACATATATCACAAGTTAAAATAATTTCAGCTTTAATTTCTCCCGTAATTCTGATTAAGTCCCCTAATACTTCCGCTTTTAGTTTGGCTTTTACCGGAATTTCTTTATTAAACTCATCGTATATCTCTGAAAAGTTTATTTCTTTTGTTTTATTTTCCGTATTTTCAATTTCTGAAATTATTATCTTCATTTTATTTATTTTAAATTGAAGATGTATTTTGTCAATTAAAAAAGGAGCAATTAATTTTGCTCCTTTTGACATATCTGTTATTAACCGCCGAAGTTATAAGAGAATGAACGCTGTACGCCTTGCTGCAGTGATTGGTCGGCGGATTGAAGTTCTGTGTTCGCTGCTTGCAGCTGTGTTTGATATTTTTCTATTTCAATATCTATCTTTTTTTCTAACGCTTCTATTTCGGCTTTTCTTGCTTCCAGCTTCTTCACCGCAGGTGAATTCGCATCGCCGAAATCGTTAATTTCCGAAACTAATCTTGAAATTTGATCTGTCATCTCTAATTTCATTGATGTTCGTTCGTTAATCTTTGACTCAAGCTTATTGATGTAGTTGGTCAAATACATTTTTCTTGTGAATGATACCAGAAAGCCCATTTCTTTACTACCTTGTTTGGTTTAATGATCTGCCTTTTAAAAACACGTGTTCTGAATTCTGTGCAAGAATCAGCTCTGTTTTTTTCAGCTTGTACCTTTCATAATTAATTCGGTATTGAATCTTTTTCAACTTTTGTTTTACTGTCAGCAATTCCTGTATTTGGTTCATTGTCTGCGTAATAAACATTTTTATCGGATGATGTTTCTTTAAAAATGCTCTTGTAAAGTTTAAAAAGTTTTTCAACCTATTAATATGTAGTTGTAGAGTTGCCGCTGCAGTAGGTTTAGCCACAAAAATCTCCTTGCATTTGACAAGACTACATTAATAATAAAACATAAAAGGAAAATTTATTGCCTTCGTTTTTTATATTAATGAGCCTCGTTTTTTTTCGCTTCTTCTTTTTCTGTTTTCGAAATCTATTGATTTTCTTATTATTTTTATCGGTATTTTTATTTTTTTCTTTAATTATGTCTTTTTATTAGTAAAAAAAAATTTACATTTTTTTACAAAATGTAAACTTTTTAATTTATAAATTTGTTTATTTTTATCTGTAAAAATTAATAACGTCGTTTACCAAATTAATTATTTGAGTTGTCATTTCTTCAATATATTCAGCGCTTGCAAGTCCGTTAATAACGATATCGGCATTTTTCATCGTAGGTCTTATATATATTTGTGCGGTATTATTTACATCTTCAAATTGGTGTTGTGCCGCAGCACCTGTTTTACCTCGTGATATTGCTCTTGCAAACCATCTTTCTTTTATTTTTTCAAACGGTGTAAATACATATACTTTTATATCAAATAAATCAACTAACTCGTCGCCTAATACGTATAAACCTTCCGCAAGAATTGCTCTTGTCGGATTTTTATATGCTCTGTTCGGAATGCTTTCGCAAGTTACAAAATCATATTCCGGTGCGTTAACTCCGCAGCCGTGTTTTAAACTTATTAAATGCGCGCGCATTAATTCCAAATTTATTGCAGACGGTTTATCAAAACTAAAACCTGTTTTATAAAGTGCTTCGTAGCTGCCGGCACTTTTTAGTTCTTCTGATGTGTCTTTATAATAATCATCGCAGCATAATGAAGTATATGTTTCATTATATAATTTTTTTCTTAATGCCTTCAATACGTAGTTTACAAGTGTTGTTTTCCCCGAAGCGGATTCGCCGGTTATGCCTATTAGGCATTGTTTATGCTCATTTTTGAAATATTCTTTAATTGTTTTTATTAATAAATTTTCATTTAATGACAATATAAGCGGCTGTTTTTGTTTTCTGTCTTCTTCAAGTATTTCTTTTATTCCGTCTATAATCTTAAAAATTGCAATATTTACATCTTTTTTTTCTTGATTTAGTTCTTTTTCAAGTACACTTTCACTTGTCATTTATTTCTCCGCTCTTTTGAATTTTTAATTCACTTGTATAAAAATCAATTATAAAATAATTTGCCACCTTTTGGATATTTTTTTAACAATTTTTACTAAAATTTGTTACATAGTCGGAAATATCATTTATTCTTTCTTCCGTCAGCAGTTTTATATAATGAGTCTTATCTGTTATTTTTGCCGTATTTTCAAATTTTTTACCGAAAATCAGCTGATGTTTTATGTTGTTTTGAATTATTCCTTTTAAATTTTTAAGCTCTTCATAAATTGAAATATCTATATATTCCGTGTCTTCTTTCATTTCGGATAAAATGTCATTTATTATAAACATTACTTCCGTAGGGCGGTTTGCATTTATTGCCTTTAATAAAATATTTATTTTCTTTAATATTTTTTGATATACGGGTAAAATATTTTTTTTCTTTTCCGTCAATGTTTTAACCAGATATTGTTTTGCGGTTTGGTATCCTTTTTCAACAAGGGCTTCTTTTGTGGATTTATCTATTGTAAAATCAAATAAAATAATATCTTTTGTGTCAATTACAATATAGTCATACCTGTCATTTTTTTGATATGAATTGAAAACGTTTTCTGTTGATAAATACCAGATTGTATTAATAATTGAATTTAAAAAATCCATTGGATTTTTTATGTCGCTGCCGTCGCGTGAACCTTCAAGTCTTAGTTCTAATAAACGGTGGTTTGGATTATTCAATTCTTCATAAACCTTCCATGCCGGCCAGCTTTTGATTAAATCCCCGTCAACCAATATTGAATTATTTATATTTATAGGTTTCATAAGTCCGGGCAGACTTGCTGAAGTTCTTACCGCTAACGCTACTTCTTCATCAGGTGTTGTCGTTTTTGAAAAGATAAACGGAGTGTTGGTTTTAAGGTCAATGCTTAGTATGTACAAATTTTTTTCAAGGTCTTTAAATGTGACTTTTTTATTTTTTTCACCGCAATATTTTATACTTATTTTTTCTCTCAGCCATTCAAGAAAAATTTCACCTTTGCTTAAGGAAATATCACTATTAAACAAGTTTATATTTAAATCTCTGAACATATTAAAATTAAATTCAATAAAAAGTTCTTCTATTTCGTTTGCGTTGTATCCTGC
>CANPXC010000086.1 GCA_947585605.1 Candidatus Gastranaerophilales bacterium
TACACCTCCGTCAGAGAAGAACAAGATGCATACCAAACAGCAACAAAGTTTTGGATACAAAATTCCAACGGCATTCAAGACCCCGAAATGGATTATGCGGCAGACTTATACAAAAAATCACCTTCGGCATTAAATGCAAGAGTAGAAGAAATATACAAACTTCGCGACCCGGGTATTGCGGACACCTCTCCAAATCATCCTCCGCAAAAAATATTCCACTTTAATAAATCAAAATCAAAAGCGGCAATGCAAACAATCAAAAAATATGATGTTATTGCATAAATTTTATGTGTGAAAAACTTTAACATCTTTGATTAAATATTACTATTTTGACTGTTCAAACGGATTTTGAAAGTTTGAAAGTTTTACTTGTCCCTTTGATAAATCAGAAATAGTATTAGTTGCATATGCAACATATTCACGATATTTCTTTTTGGTTATTTTTTTGCTCTTAATTAACTCATCACACTTGTCAAAATAATCCTGCATATATTTAATTCTGTTATTTTTATCTTCATAGAGCCACTGAAGGAACGGTTTATTTCCCTTTGCAGAGTTACACGCAGCGTGCATAGCCATATAATTTGAAATATCATTATGCTTGCAGTCAATATCATAAGCAAGTATATGGTCGGTAGTAGAAACGGACGAAGACAAAAATCTTAATGCAATATCACGCGATGTCCAATCTCCTCCTTGTTTATTTTTACCGGAATACTTAACAATCCAGGCAGAATTCATATCATGAGAAGTAGGAAAACTTTTTGCAATGTTTTGTAATTTTGCATATTTTTTGGGATTTCTGATTTTAATTTTGCTTATTCTGTCAATCATAATTTTTCTTCTGAAAGGGGCGGAAGCGTTTTTCTTTCTTATGATAGATTTCAATGAGTCAACTTTTTTAAGAAGAATAGTCCTTTCATCAACGGGTAATGTTTTTGCCAATGCTTTCATTTTATTGGCAAGCTTCATTTGTGCTTCCTGCAAGATAGGCATTTTATAATCTCTCAGATATACAAGCAGCTCTCTGATATCCTTATTATTTTCAATATTTTTAGGATTTTTATAGGAGAGTTCTAAAATTTCATCGTAAACACTTTCTTCAACAGGACGCATGTACTGTCTGTAGCGGCCGAGGAAGTCTAAATATTTATTATTGGGGACTTTAGAAAGTTCTTGGGCAATTTTATTAAATTGACTTTGCGATAACATTAATTTTCCGCATGCCGGACAAGGTATATCATATTGCTTACATACCAAAAAATCGCTTGTTTTTTCGGCCAATTTTTTTATACCGGCCGTTGATACTCTTTTTTGAGCCATGCCAAAGTTGACAGGATAATAAAAAATACTGTTAAATTCTTTACCTTCATTAGCGTTCAAGGGGATTGTATTTTTACAAAAATTCCTGTTTTGTTTATTATTAATTCCGAAATTCCGACTCGGAATGATATTATTAATTTGCCCTATCTTCATACCGGCTTCTGTTTGACTGATATTTAAAAAAAACCAAAAAATAATATTTTTTGACACTATTAGTTAAAAAATGTAAACTTGAATTTTTCATAATAAAATTTTTGCATTTTGCATTAAAATTGTTCAAAATTGCAAAAAAATATATCATTTTTACAAAAAATGCACAAAAAAAATTGAAAAATGTCAAAATTTTTATTACATAACATCTAAAAATTATAATTTAGAAAGCAAAAAAATTTGTTTTTAGTTATTAAATTGATATTATTGCTAATGGTGAACATGTAAAAAGGTAAGTTTAAGCGTGAAAATTTCAAGTCCTGCAGGATATAAAAATTTAAATGTTCAACAAAATAAAAATAATGTAAAAAGCAATTCAAAGAATTTTAAAGGTGCTTTTGCAGATAGTGCTTTTAACGTTATAGATAAGGCTTTTAGCATATTGGATAAAAATGCAATGATTCAAGTATCATTTGTGGATACTGTTTCAACAAACATTCCGAGAACACTGGTAGATTTAAAAACCGGACTTGCCGCGGCATTTGAAACATGCCGGCGTGAATTTTCAGGTTTATTTGTAAACTGCTTAATGCCGGGATTGGTAGTTAAAAGCGTTGCAAAAATATTACCGAAAAACAACATTTTAAAACAAACCAATGCTGTTAACTCTTGGGCGAACGGAAGTGCAATAGACAAAATGCAGGAAGTATACACTCAAGCAAAGAATTCGGGCGCAGCAGATGTTACAAAAGAATATGTTAAAAATGCATTAAATTCTTTGGAAGGTTTAGACGGTAAAACCTGGGTAAGATATGCCGATAAGGCAGCAGAACCGTTATATGGCGAAGCTATAGATAATATAACTCAAGCGGTAAGCGCAAAAGGAAAAAATAAAAAATTACTTTTAGCGGAAGCAAAAAATAAACTTGTACAATTAACCAAAGCTGAAAATGTATTGAAATTTAACGGTTCACCGCAATCAAACCTTGAAGAAACACTTCGTGATATGACAGATTTGGGTGCTAAATTTAGCAAAGCAGCGGAACAGGGAATTTCACTTGATGAATATTCAAAATCACTAAAAGGTTTTGTTAACAAGAAAAGTATAATAGGTTTAATTATTGTAGGATTAATTGCAGTAAGCGTTCAAACAATAAATCGTGCAATAACACGTAAACAATTCAAGGCAGAAGGCGCACCGATATATAAAGAATTTGGAAAAAAAGATACTACCCAAAAAATGAATGAACGGGAAAAGAAAAAGTTTAAAGCCAAAAAAGCTGCCTCAGCAGCAGGCATGTATGGGTTAGCAGCGTTATCAATGATGAAAAAGCCGTCAATCGGTATGTTTCAATTTTCAAACATATTCCCGACAATGGACCAATGCCGCTGGATAGCTGCTTCAACATTTGCAAGCAGAATGCTTGGTGCTGAAGATGAAAATGAATTAAGAGAAACAACAGTAAGAGATATTGCCTCATTTTCAGGTTTATATTTCCTCGGTGATTATGTAAAAAAAGGCGCAGCTTCAGCCATTGAAGCCTTCTCTAAAACGAAAAAAGGTTCAAAATTATTGGGAAATAATGTTGTATTATTAAACAGAAGGAAAGAAGTTGCAAAACCTGTAATTAAAGCAGGTGCCTCAATGCTTGAAAAAACGAAGGAAAATGCAATATACCGCATTAAACAATTCGGTAATTGGATAAAAAATACCGATTTAAAAACATCCGGTGAAGTTTCAAGCATTAAAATACGCAATTTAAGGAATATATGCAGAATAGCTGATATCGCATTTTCAATAGTTATGCTGGGAGTATTGCTGCCTAAATATAACCGTTCGGTCACCGAAAAGAAAGTGGCTGCAGCAAAAAAAGAAGAAGAAATGAAACAACGTTCAATAACTTTTTTAAATGATGTTCAAAAAAAGAATATGCCCGAAGTATTTAAAGATATAGTTTAATATCCCACTGTTACAAAAACTTAACAAAACTTAAATAAACTAGCAAAAAATTTTGCGGTTGATTTTTGTAATATTGCTGAGTTGTTAAAAACTCAAAAATGATATATAATAAAAAACAATTCGTGAGAATAAAAAGGAGAGAAGTAAGTGGTTGACAACAGGTCTGCCGGTGTTCTCGGAATTGCAGGAGGTATCAACTTTAAAAGCGGAGATATCTCGGGTACTGCGGCAAAAACATCCGATGACAGAGCAAGCCAGGGAACTGAATACTTTATGACTGAGAACTCTGAACAAAGTTCTCCTTCTGAACCGTTTGAAGACAGAAGCATGCAGCTTCGTGCTTCTTTAAATTCTCTTGCGCTTTTAAATGTTGTTTCCGTGCTTCAAAATAAGCGCAGAAATATTCTTCTTGAAGACGAAGATTATTCTGAAAAAATTAAATCAAAACAAGATAAAAAGGTAGAAAAAGTAAATAAAGACAGTAAGCAAAATTCTCAAGAAAAGTAGCGGACAAGTTTTAGTTTTATGAAAAATTCTATAAAAAAAATAATTCTTTCTCTATTAATAATCATTGCTTTAGCAGGAAGTAAAGCCATCGCAATGGATTATCCTGACATAGATTACGGATTTTGGGCTTATCAGGACATAGAATACCTCACGGATGAAGGAATAGTTATCGGTTATCCGGATATTAAATTTCAGCCCGAAAAGCTCTTGACGCGGGCAGAATATGCGGCTGCCGTTGTGAAAGTATTAAAACAAGATAAAATCCCAATCGAAACAATGTATTCTTTTGATGATGTTGATACAACACATTGGGCGTGGAATTACATTATTCGCGCATTAAATCTGGACATAATTAAACCTGAGGACAATTATCATTTTGCGCCTGATGATTATGTGACAAGAAGTGAAATTATAACTTTTCTGGTTAATATTTTAAAAACGGAAGATATAACCAAAAAAGACGCAATAACAGCACTACAAAATGCGTATGATGATTTTGACGATATCCCCGATTGGTTTAAAGTGACGGCAGGCAAAGCAGAAGTTCTTAATGTAATTGCAAAAGAACCTCCCCGACAAAGATATCTTGACTGTGATAAATTCGTTACCCGCGCTCAAATGGCGGTATTTATGGCTAATTTAAAAAGAATAACGGAAGGATATATTCAGGAAAAAGTCAAACGGGAAAAATCCCCAAAAATAGCGGAAGGTATAGTTATTGAGAATATTTTAAGAGATGATGACGTGGTTACAATACCCGCTAAAACCGTTTTACCTATAATGGTATCAGGGCAGATTAGTTCTAATGATTCCGCACCGGGCGAAATGTTTCAAGCTAAATTTATTAATAATATAGTTGATGAAGAACATCATTTAATTTTTTCAAAAGACGCCATTTTAATCGGTAAAATATTAGATACAACAAAAAGCAAGTATTTTATACGCAACGGAGAGTTAATTTTTGAATTTTCAAGCGTAAATAATAAAAATTTATTAACAAGAATTCTGGCAGTAGCAGAATGCGAATCACTTCTTGTTGAAGCAAATAAGATAAAAAAAGTTGTTAAAACAATATTAAAAGGAAGAAATTACATAATTAAAGACGGACAAATTGTATATATAACCTTGTACAAACCTGTAAGGGTTAATATTGTAACAGGAGAAATACTTGATTAATTAACTTTTTTATATATGCCCATATCTTCCAAAGCTTTTAAAAAGCTTTGAGCAGTAGCTTTTTGAACATCCGGAGGAACGACCCTCAGTAATTCTACAGTTTTAGAAATAACCGGATCTTTATCATACCAGCGATTACAAACTTTCGGACGTACAAGTTCATAAAATTTATCTATAGCTTCTTTAGAAACTTTTTTTTCAATTTCCTGTAAAAATATTTCTGCCTGAGATTTTAATTCATTCTGATAGTTTTGAAGGAGATTAATAACTTCAAGCAAAACAGGATCATGGTCATACCATCTTTTATAATTGTGATTCACTTAAATTTCCTTTACCTTGATTAACAGTCGAATTATCTTCATCATTATATCTAAGAATATCTGCTCCTATCAATTTAAACTTATTTTCAAGGAGTTCATAACCTCTATCTATATGATAAATATTATCAATAGTGCTTGTACCTTCCGCCATCAATGCAGCGATTACGAGAGAAGCACCGGCTCTTAAATCGCTGGCTTTAAGATTTGCGCTTGTTAAGTTTTTTACACCTTTAACAAGAGCGTGATTTCTTTCTTGATGGATATCAGCGCCCATTTTACGAAGTTCAGGCACTTGCATAAATCTGTTTTCATACAAACTTTCAGTTATAATGCTGACACCGTTTGCCGTAGTAGCAAGCGTCATAGCCATGGATTGAAGGTCTGTAGGGAAGCCCGGATACGGCTGAGTAATTATATTAACCGCTTCCAGTCTTTTTTTAGAAGAAACTTCAATTGATGTAGGGTCAATTAACTTAATATCAGCGCCCATTTTAGAAAGTTTGGAAGTATAAAAAGTTAAATGATTTGGGAAAATATTTCTTATAATTCCTTTACCGTTTGTAGCAATAAAAGCAGCCATATAAGTACCTGCTTCTATTCTGTCGGGAATGGTAGTATATTCTATAGGGTGTAAATTTTCTTGTTTGACACCGTTAATAACTATTTCAGAAGTTCCTGCGCCTATTATATCAGCACCCATAGCATTTAAGAAGTTTGCCAAGTCTGTAATTTCAGGTTCTTGGGCTGCATTTTGAATTCTTGTTGAGCCTTCAGCCAAAACAGAAGCCAGCATGATATTTTCGGTAGCACCGACAGAAGGTATGTCAAGGTAAATATCACTGCCCGTTAATTTTTTTGCTTTGGCATGAACATATCCGTTCTCAATTTTTATTGTTGTACCAAGAGCTTCAAGCCCTCTGATATGGAAATCAACTTTTCTTTCACCGATAGCGCACCCGCCCGGAAGCGCAACAATTGCTTCTTTACATCTGCCGACTAATGCACCGAGAACGATAAAAGAAGCTCTCATTCGGCTTACAAGCTCATAACTTGCGCGGACATTAGTTAATTCCGTCGAATCAATCTTTATTGATTTTTCTTTTTTATCGTAAACTGTTTTTGCGCCTAACTGTTCAATAACGTTAAGCATTATAACAACATCGGTAAGTTCGGGAACATTATATATTTTGCTTTCGCCTTTAGCAAGGAGTGCGGCAGCCATAAGTTTCAGCACGGCATTTTTTGCACCGCTGATTGTGACTTCACCTTTTAACTGTTTTCCTCCTGTTATCTTAATTTTTTCGGTCAATGTTCCTCCGATGAATCCCTGTTTATATTTATATTTAATCTAGTGTCGCAACCTTCCGCTTGCTCATCGCAACCGTAAAGTTGCTCACCTTTTACAAACGCCACTCCAAAATTTCGCTCACGTTCCTTATCGCGAAATTTTCTCGGACAATATAAATATGAATTAATACTATAATATCATAATATAACTTATGTGTATTAAGGTAAATAGATTAATAATTGTAAACACAAATATTATATCATTCAAATGAACTATATTATCGAATAAAATTTGAAGTTAAAATAGGTACATGGATGGAGAGTTAAAATTCAACTATGACTGACGAAGAATTATTAAACATGGCTAAAAACGCTTCAAATAACGCATACTGCCCTTATTCGGAATTTCCTGTCGGTGCATGTATTTTATATGAAAGCGGAAATACATATACAGGCTGCAATGTGGAAAATTCAAGTTATGGTTTAGCGTTATGCGCCGAAAGAAATGCAATTTCAAATGCTATAGCTGCAGGTGAAACATCTTCCCCCAGAAAAATTGCTGTTTATTCACCTAAAACGGAAAAATGTTTTCCTTGCGGAGCGTGCAGACAATGGTTTCAAGAGTTTGCAAAAGGTCAAAATTTTGAAATCATACTTGAGGACAAAAATTTAAAAATTATCAAATATTCTTTAAATGAATTATTGCCTTATTCATTTAATACGGATATGCTATAATTATTACACTGGGAAAAGAAGAGGATTTTTAATGGCTGATTATACAATTAATTATGAAGAAATAGGCGAATGGCTTAAATTGTATAAAGAAGCAGAAGATGATAAAAAGAAAAAACATCTTCAAAACGTTATAGCTTTAGCTGCAATGCCGCTTGTAAAGAAAATAGCAAGAGGTCTTGCAAGAAGAAATACAGACCCTGTTGAAGACATTATTCAAGTCGGAAGT
>CANPXC010000087.1 GCA_947585605.1 Candidatus Gastranaerophilales bacterium
CATAGGAATAGATAAAATTTCCGAGTGAATTTTTTCCGTAATCGGAAAGCTTAAATTGTTCCATTCACTGTAAGCGCCTTGTTTATGCGGCGGGGTCGGGTAGTGTATATTTGTTTGGATATTATTTTCTTCAAGATAATTAATAAGCTTATCTCTGTTATTTGTTCTTATCGCGAAAACGTGCCAAACATGTGCATTTTCGTCGTAAACTTGAGGCAGAATAATATTAGGATTTTTAATATTATTTCTGTAATATTTTGCGATTTCTCTTCTTCTTGAATTATCTTTGTCTAAATATTTAAGTTTTACATCAAGTATTGCTGCTTGAAACTCGTCTAAGCGAGAGTTAATTCCTTTATATATATGGTGATATTTGTAATCCGAACCGTAATTAGCGATTGCCCTGATTTTTTGAGCCAAAATATCATCATTAGTTGTAACGCAGCCGCCGTCACCGAGGCAGCCTAAATTTTTGCCGGGGTAAAATGAAAATCCTGAGGCATTACCCATTGCACCGCATTTTACATTTTCATACATTGCGCCATGGGCTTGTGCGGAGTCTTCAATTATTACCAGATTATATTTTTTTGCAATTTCAACAATTTTTTTTGTTTGAACAGCTTGTCCGTACAAATGCACAATCATTACGGCGCGTGTTTTTGGTGTAATTTTTTCTTCTATTAAATCCGGATTAATATTGTAAGTATTAATATCCGGTTCAACCAAAACCGGCTTGCAGCCGTTTTCAGATATTGCCAATATCGTTGCAATATAAGTATTTGCAGGAACTATAATTTCATCCCCATTACAAAAACCGTATCCTCTGATAATTAAATTAAGGGCGTCCAATCCGTTTGCACAGCCGATACAATGTTTAACCCCTATGTATTCAGCAAAGTTTTTCTCAAAACGTTTTACCTGTTCACCCAGTATATACCAGCCCGAATCAATTACTTCTTTAATTCTTAAGTCGATTTCATCTCTATATAGTTCATTTATTTTTTTTAAGTCAAGAAATTTAATCATATTTATTACGGTTTACAATATCTTATCATTACACTTTTTTAATTTTATCACAAAAAATTATCTAATCTACATTTGAAATCAACATTTTTATAAGATTTAAATCAAATACCGTTTTTTTATCAGGGGGAATGTTTTTTAATATTTTTTCAATTAAAATAGGTGATTTTATATTTTTATCGGTTAAGAATTTTGCATAATTAGGGTGGCAGCGATTTTGTGCCGTAATGTTATATATTTGAGAGTACCCCCAAGGTGTTTTGTTATAAATCGGAATAATTTCATCGTTTATAATATCCGCAATTAATTCAGTATTGTAGTTAGCAGCGTAATTATCATTGAGAAATTTTATTAAAGTTTCTGTCTGTAAATTCCCCGCACCTCTGCCCATTGCGTATAATGTTGTATCAACAATTATCTTTCTGAGTGATGATGACATTATGAGCTTTTTGGTATTTTCAAAAGACAAATTTAAATTATTGTGTGTATGATAACTTACTGATATATCCGTAGATAAATTTTCATCAGCTAAATTAAAGAGATTTAATGTTTCTTCCTCATTTAAAACGCCCATAGAGTCAACAATACCTGCAGCGAACGGAGAAATTTTGTTTATTAATTCAATTTCTCTGAGAAATTCATCATAATTATATCCGCTTACAAATGTCGGATTTATAAACAGTTTATAACCTTTATCTTTTAATATTTTAGCGTAATTTAGAGCGTCATTGCTCTGATGTTTTTTATATATCAGTCTAATTCCGGCGCAGGGCGATTTATCAACATCACCAATCTTGCTAATATCATATTTCCCGTAAGTTAACATCAAAAATAATTTATCTTTATTAACTGAGGGCGGAATTATATTTTTTAAATCACTTAAATTATTAAAAAGAGTTTTATTTGAATATATTTTTTCGTCAGTTAAGAAACCCAATTCTAAAAAATCAATATTAGAGGATAAGAGAGCATTAATAATTTTTAAGGATTTTTCATTTGAAAAATCCCAATCATTAATATAACCGCCTTCTCTAAGTGTACAATCCAATATTTTAATTTCGGGCATTTATAATAAATCCTAAACTCAAATACTTTTTAAGAAATCATCATAATTTCTTATATATTCACTCTCGTCATAATAATCAGAGGCAAGCACCATTAATTTACATCCGTAAGAAAAATTATGCATTTCTCTCCACATATTTTTCCCGATATATAAGCCTACATCAGGTCTGTTAAGCCAAATTTTTTCTCTGTTTTTACCGTCATCAAGTATAAATTGGCAGGCACCATCTATTGCAATAATTATTTGTTCCATATCCTTATGTGCGTGCATACCTCTTGCTTGATTTGGCAATGTATCAAAAATATAATAAACTCGTTTAATTTCAAAAGGCACATTTTTCATGCTTTCAAGTGAAACCAGTTTGCCTCTTTCATCGCCGAATATTTTCATATCAATAAGTTTATAATTCATAAGCAGACCTATTTTTAACCAGCATAGTTATAATACCATAAAAATATTATAAGCTAGAACTTTTTTAATTGAGCAAATGCTGCGTCTAACGCTTTTGTTCCCTGCGAAGCAAATTCAACAACAAGCATTGATGAGTCGCCGATAGTTTTAATATCAATAACTTTTCCGACTCCGTATTTTGAATGGAAAACTCTGTCGCCGGTGTTAAATACTAAGCTTGATGGAGTGCCTGAAGAAGGGGCCGAAAATGATTTTTCCTCTTGTTCTTGCTTTTGTTTTTCAAGAATTTTCTTTTTTATTGAATTATTTTCCAAAAAATTTTTTATTTCGTTTTCTTCATTCTGCTTGCGGATTTCATAGTTTTCTTTATTTTTCTTACTTTTAATAACAAAAGAAGTGTTATGTGTAATTTGTTTTTTTGGTGCAATAAAATTTTTGCCGAATGAAGTTACCGATTTAATACTGCCGTCAGGGTTTTCAGCTAAACTGCGTGATTTAATCGTATCTACCGCTTTATTAAAAGTATAAGAATTAGAATAAGAAGCGCTTTGAGATGATTCATTGTAATCAATCAATTCAGAAGGTATTTCAGAAATAAACCTGCTGGGGTTATAGTATTTATAATCCCCCCACATTTTGCGTTTTTTTGCATAACTTAAAAATAAATTTTTCTTTGCCCTTGTAATCCCGACATACATTAAGCGGCGTTCTTCTTCCATTTCGGATAAAGACTCAAGTGCGCGTGAATGCGGAAAAATTCCTTCTTCAAGCCCGGATAAAAATACCGTATCAAATTCAAGCCCTTTTGCACTGTGAAGGGTCATTAAAGTTAACGCTTGAGAATCATCAACATAAGAATCTATATCGCTGACCAAAGAAACTTGAGATAAAAATTCACCTAATATATCGGAATTATCTTGAGGCGTAAACTCCTTTGCAACGCTCAAGAATTCCTGCAGGTTGTCAATTCTGCCTTCTGCGGTTATTTCATCTTCACTGTCTTTAATATCCTGAATGTATCCCGATTTTTCAAGCACATAGCCTATAAAGGCAGGTAAATCCATTTTGTAAAAAGCGTTTTGAAAATCAATAATTAAATTATAAAATTCCTTAAGCTTCAACTTTACAGCTGAAGTAAATTCGTCATACATTTCAATATTGGCAAGAACATCCATAAACTTAATATTATTCACATCTGCCGCGTGAAAAAGTTTATCAACAGTGCTTGCGCCTATGGAGCGCTTCGGTACATTTATTATTCGCTTTAAACTTTGCGAGTCGGAAGGATTATAAATAAGTTTAAGGTAGGCAATAATATCTTTAATTTCTTTTCTGTCATAGAACTTAAGGCCGCCGACAACTTTATAAGGAACATTATTTGCCATACAAGCTTCTTCAATCGCGCGTGATTGCGAATTAGTTCTGTATAAAACCGCCATATCCGATAGTGAATTAGTAAGAGAAAGGCGCTTAACTTCTCTTACCAGATTTAACGCTTCATCAGCTTCGTCATTCGCCTGGTATACGCTTAATTTATGCCCCTTTCCGAGGTTTGAATATAAATTTTTACTGATTCTCTGCTTATTATTACAAATTACGGCATTTGCAGCATTAAGAATAGTTTCTGCACTGCGATAATTTTGTTCCAACTTTATAAGGTGAGTATTTTTGAATTCCGACTGCAGATTTAAAATAATTCTGTAATCAGCACCTCTCCAGCTGTATATTGATTGGTCAACATCCCCCACAACACATAAACTTTTTTCCGAAGGAATATTTTGTTCTTCTAAATTGTTAGTATATATGTATTTTACAAGCTTATATTGACATATATTTGTATCTTGGAATTCATCAACAAGAATATGCTTAAACCTGTTGAAATATTTAGCTCTGACCGTATCTGATTTTTCCAAAAGCTTTACCGCAAGAACAAGCATGTCGTCAAAATCAAGTGCATTATTATTCTGCAAAAGCTTTTGATACTCCATAAATATTTGAGCATACTTTTCGGTTCTGTAATCTCTTGCCCTTGTAGCATAAGTATATGCGTCATACATCTTGTTTTTTGCATTGGAAATAATTGTTTTTAAGAGCTTTGGCTGGTAAATTTTTTCATCCAAACTGCAATTTTTTATAGCTTGTTTTAAAATTGCGTTAGAATCGGTGTCATCATATATTACAAATTTATTATCATAAGATTTCCCGTTTTCATCTACATAATCCGATATATCTGTTCTTAAAATTCTGCCTGATATTGAGTGAAAAGTGCCAATCCACATTTTTTTGGCATTATCCTCACCGACCATTGAGGATAAACGCTGTAGCATTTCTTTTGCAGCCTTGTTTGTAAACGTAACCGCTAATATTTCGTATGGTGAAACACCCGAATTAACCAGCTGCGCAATTCTTGTAGTAAGCACTTTTGTTTTACCGCAGCCGGCACCCGCAAGAACAAGTAATGTACCGCATTCATGCAGTACTGCTTCTTGCTGTTCCCTATTTAATCCCTCTAAAATATTTGACATGTACTTTTATTTTTTTAAAAATGTGTTATTATTATTATATTATAAAAAAAAATTTTTAAGACAAATAGGAAAATATATGTCAGAAGAAAACAAAAATGAACAACAGATTATGGTTCCGCTTGATGATTTAGATAAAGTGGAAGAAAGTGATTCTCACACGCTTGATGCATTAGCAATGGAACTTGCCACCATTCAGCAATCTGCTAAAAAGGTAGCCATAATCGGCAGCCGGAACTTGCCTATTACACATCAGCAAATAATTGAAATTTTATCATACGCCTTGGTTATACAAGGTAATACTGTTATAACAAGCGGAGGTTCATCCGGTACAAATGCTGCAACAATCAGAGGTGCAATGAAAGCAAATCCTGATAAATTAAGGGTAATTCTGCCGCAGACAATCGGTCAGCAGCCTTCTGACGTTCAAGACCAATTAATCGGTGTTCCAAATATTATTGAACATCCGGATAGGTCAATGATGACTCTTGCTGACGCAAGCCGTATTTGTAACAGAGAAATAATCGATGAATGCCAGCAGCTCATTTGCTTCCTGTCACATACGTCAAATACATTGCATAAAGCTATTCAGCATGCTGAAGATTCACATAAAGTAGTTACAGCTTTTTATTTGGATTAATTTAAATAAATTTTTAAAGCATAAAAAGATTAATAAATTAATTTTTATTAATCTTTTTTGCTATATCTTTTGCTGCAGCTTCACCCATTGAAAAACAATTAATTTGAGTTCTAACAGCAGCTTGAGCTTGAAAATCAGCACTTATAATTCTTCCTGCGGCATATAAATTATCGTAATCCGCCGATATTAAACATTCGATAGGAACATAATATTTTGAATTTGAAAATTCTAATTTGTCTGAATTCTTTTTGTTTGAATGAATATCAATGGGATAATTTGAAGCAAAAGCAATATTATCAAATTTTTTAGGATTAATAATATCATCAACGCTAAGTGTGTATTCGCATTTAACACGGTATGACTCACGAACACCAAGTATATCTGATATATGAGAAATATACGAGTTTTCAAATCCTTTTAAATATTTTTTGCAGAAGTTTGCGATTCTTAAAACGCGTTCTCTGCCTTGAATTAGCGCTCTTGAATATACAAACGGGTCAAGTATGTTTTCATCTTCTTCTAAAATAATACGAGGGGCATTAAATGTAACCGCATTGGGCATTGAAGGTATTGTAAACAGCTGAAAATAAGCACAATCTTCCTCTTCAAGAACTCCATCTTCTATAGCCTTTGTAAATAAAGGATGAAGCGCCCATTTTTTATTACTATCCCAGGTATATGCGGTAGATACATGAGCATAATTATCAAATAGTTCAGCCGTAGTAACATTTCTGTCTTTATCAAGCTTTAACAGCCAATTTGCAAAATCCTTTGTTTTAATTCCTTCCATTGTAAATCTCAATGAAGATGACTGCATTTCAAAATCAGAATTATGAAATTTGCAATTTAATAATTTGAAAATTTCTCCGTTTGATGTTGCGTCTACAATATACTTCGTTTCGATATGTAACGATAACAATTTATGTTTTAAAACTAAATGAAACAACTTGTTACTAAACGATAAACTGCACTTAGAAGGGGTAGTAGAGAACAATATAGTACAATTCACGCTTTTAAGCATATCATCAAACACTATTTTTAAGAGTTCATAGTTGAACCAACCTGTATTTCCGTCAATATAAGTGTGCTGCGCGTCATATTTTTTTGAAAATTCAAGCAGTGACTTATAAAAGTCAGTATTAATATTATCATCATCCAGCTTCATTGCCGGAACAACCAGCCCTTGGGTAATGCTTCCGCCAAGCACGTCTGATTTTTCCACCAATAACGTATTAATGCCAAGTTTAGAGGCTGTATATGCGGCAGCAACTCCTGATGTACCACCGCCAAAAACTACCAAATCATATTTCATAATTCATCCTTTTTTTAAATTATAAAAAATTTTTTAAAAAATGAAAATAATTTCATTTAAGTTCATAAATAATATCGGTTAGATATATAGCTATAACATTTCTTTTAAAAATTGTGTATGCGACATCCTGTCAGAATTTTTTATCTCATCATTGCGCATATTAATAATTGATGAAACAGAACCGGATAAATTTTTATCTTTGTAAACAATGCCGCTTCTTGTTGATATTAATTTTAAATCATAATCATTTAATTTATTTTTTATACATTCATTATTAAATGACGCAATAGTACCCATATCAATATTATCAATGAAAGTTTTACCAACACAAAAACCAAGCTGTAAAAGTGCGCTTCTAAACGGAGTTGATTTAGAATATGAAACCAAAACGGAATTATTTTTCATTTTTTGTTTAAGTAAGTTTAAAAAATCTATAGTCCACAACCTCGGGTCCTTTTGAGGTGAAAAACCGTCAAGAAAAATAACATCAAAATACTTATTTATATCTTGGATTTTTTTTCTTGCCTCCCCTACATGAAACGTAATTTTAGTATCACTGTATTTATTAGTGTTTTCAGCGTTATTAATTTTATTCGATATATAGCTATAATATATATTATGTAAAA
>CANPXC010000088.1 GCA_947585605.1 Candidatus Gastranaerophilales bacterium
ATTTTTTACTCCCGTTGTTTACATTATACCAAAATCAAGTATTTTATTATATATTTTTATTTAGAGGTATTTATGAGTGAAAATTATGCAATATGTACATTCCCTTTTAACGCCGCACAAATAAGCATGCAAGGTGATGTATATGTTTGCTGTCCGCCTTGGAGCAGTTCTTATTCTTTCGGAAATATTTATGAACAAACATTTGACGAAATTTGGAACGGAGAACGCGCGCGTGAGTTCCGCAGACAGTTTATTAATAATGATTACAAATATTGCAAACTTGATTTATGCGTAAAAGACTGTGCGCAAAAAATAATCCCCTCCGAAACGGTTAAAAAACCTAAAACTTTTATATTCTGCTACGATACAATATGCAACGTAAAATGTATATTTTGCCGAAGCTGTCATCAAAAGCAGGATTTATCATACTTTGATGAACACATGGATGAAATTATATCGAACATGCTTGAAAATGCCGAAAATGTGGTTTTATCAGGAGTTGGTGAAGCTTTATTCAGCCCGCACTCAAGAAAATTAATTAAACGAATATCGGAAATGTTTCCTGATATTAAATTTTCGCTTATTTCAAACGGGATTTTATGTGATGAAAATAATTTAAAAGAACTCGGTATTATTGATAAATTATTATCAATAACAGTTTCACTTCATGCCGTAAAGCAATCTACTTATGATAAACTTGTCAAAAATGGTGATTTTAACAGAGTTATGGAAAATTTAAAATTTTTGTCAAAACTAAAACAAAACGGCAAACTTGACAAATTCATTTTGAATTTTGTTGTAACCGCATACAATTATCGTGAAATGAGCGACTATATTAAAATGGCTGAAAAGCTCGGCGCAACTGTCGGTTTTTTGGAGCTTTTAAAACTCGAAACAAATGAAGATGTATATAAAGAGCTTAATATATTTGATGAAAACCATCCTAAATATAACGACTTTGTAAAAGTTATGAAAAATCCCGTATTCCGCTCGGGTAAATGCACAATAAATGATACAATGTTAAATTTAAAACCTGTTAATTTTATTAAAACTTTAAAAAATAAATTTTTAAAATAAGTTTATAATATAATATTTTTATAAGAATTTACGAGGGAAAAATATGGCATATTTATCATGTGAATTTGTTGAAAACGGGATGTGTTTTATATATGACGCTGCTGTTTTATGTTCATATTCAATGTGCATGAAATTTGAAGCGATTAAAATCATTGAAAATTATAAAGGTGAATTATTTGATTGGGATAAAATAAGGCAGATTAAGCAGGAATACCGCGACAGATTTGCAAAAAATGATATCCCGCCAATCTGTCAGGGCTGTCCAAGCTTAAAAGTTAAAGACTGGGCAGGCGATATGCAATTAAAATATATTCTTATTAATCACTGGGAAAACTGCCCGCTTGATTGTATTTATTGCCATACCCATGAACGTAAAAAAGAATTAAATAAAATGAAGCCGTGGAAAATACTCCCCGTTTTAAAGGACGCACTTAAAAATAACATGCTAAGTTACGAAGGAAACGTTAATATAACAGGAGGAGAACCTACTGTTTTAAAAGAGTTCCCCGATTTAATGAAGTTCTTTTTAACTAAAACAAACATTTTTATAATGATAAATACAGCTGCAATTGATTATTCAAAATGGATTAGAAAGGCAATAGAATTGAAACGTTCAGCGCCAACTATATCACTTGACGCCGGCACAAGAGAAACTTACAAAAAAATTAAAAATGCAGATTGTTTTAAAAAGGTTATAAACAATATTAAAAAGTATCAAAAAGGTTTAGACCCTATTCATAACAGTTTAATAGGATTAAAATTTATTTTTATCCCGGGATACAATGATACTTTAGAGGAAATTCAAAGCTGGCTTAAGATTGTTGAAGATTTAGGCATAACAAACCTTCAATTAGAGCTTGAACACCATTGGTATGAAAAAAATAAATACTGCCCCGACAACGTAAAAGAATATATTGAACTGGTAGTAAAATACGTTCATGAACACAAGTGCAACTTATCATACAGGGAAATCCTCACGACCTGCGGTTACACGGAAGTTATAAGATATATTGATAACGGCAGGTAATATGGCGGATAAACACATTTATTGCCCTAACCCTTATATTTTGGCAGAAATAATGCCGTTTGGAAATGTTTATCCTTGCAGCTGCGGCTGGATTAGAGGGTATTCCTTCGGTAACATTTTTGAAGAGTCCTATGATGAAATATGGAACGGAGAACGCGCTCAAGAGTTTCGTCAAAAGCTTTATGATAATGATTTTTCGCTATGTCCGGGCTGTCAAAATCTTGAAATTCTTAAAGAAATAAACGATAGTGAAGCTAAATTGATTTCCGCTCCGCCTGAAAGGGTGCTTTTAGGTCTTGATGAGTTTTGCGACGTTAAATGTATCTTTTGCAGAGCTGAAAATTATAAGGTTAATCCCAATTTAATTCCTAAGGATAAAGAAGATAAACTGCTTGAAATACTTACTCCGTGGCTTAAAAATGCAAAATATGTAAAAACAAATGCGGTAGGCGAGGTTTTTGCAAGCAAAATTTCAAGAGATTTAATTAAAAATATTGCTGATAATTTTCCTAATATAAAGTTTGAAATTATAACAAACGGCATACAATGCACAAAAGAAAACATTGAACAATTAAATCTTACGAACAAAATTTCAATGATGACGGTTTCACTCCACGCATATAAAGAAGAAACATATAATAAACTTGTTAAAGGCGGAAACTATAAACAAGTTATTGAAAATTTAAAATACCTTTCAGCACTTAAAAAATCGGGGCAAATCGAAAGATTAGAGCTTCATTTTACCGTAACAAGCATAAATTACAAAGAAATGCTTGATATGATTAAATTTACGCGTGAATTAGGTGCAAAAATCAGATTTTTAGGGCTTGATTGTTCAAGAGATTTAGAAGCACTTTATAAACAAATTAATATTCAAGATAAAAAACATCCGAAATATAACGACCTTGTTAAAATTGTTCACTCAAAAGATTTTATAAATGCGAAAGATGTAGTAATACAAGGCTGGGAATACTTCACAGGACTGGAAAAAATACCTTTTTTAAAGAGGTTATTCTCCTTGGTGAAGCCCGATTCCGACGTCTAAATCTTTTCCTTTAATGGTTCTGTATTGGTTTGCAACCCCGTAAAATTGTATATCCAAACCGCGGGATTTCACTGAGGAAACTATATAATCATAAAGGTCATCAATATATGCAGGAATATTAGTTTTATTCCTTTCCAGCCAATCAGCTTCAAAATCAATTATTACCTGCTGAATACCGATTTTTTGTGTTTCATCAAGCCATTTATTAACATCTTCAACGGTATCATTTACTTTAGGAATAATAATATACTTAGAGCGCACCATTTTTTTATTATTGCCCTGCGCTTTCACATACTTTTTAAGCGTATCCATGACTTTGTTGTAAGCGTCAACTTGCTTGATTTGTTTAAATTTTTGCCTGTCACCGCAATCAACACTAGCCGTAACGGATATAGTATCTGTTTTTAAGCCGTTTAACACCGAGCGGACAGGTTTTATAGCATTGGTATGAACCATAATAAGTTTTTCGCCTTTTTTTATAAAGAAATTCGTAATATCATCAAACTCTCTAAGGCTTGCAGGTTCTCCGCCCGAATATGCCAATTCTCCCGAATAATCCAACATCCCCATTTTATCTAATTCTTTTATCACGGGCATTAATTTATAACGTTTTTTGGGCTTTTCAAAATCACTTTGAAGCCTGTAACAATATGTGCAATTACAATTACACTCCGACCAGTGGGCAATTTGTATCCACTTAAATTTTGTATTATCATCCCAATCCTGCTCCGTTAGAGCAAAACACCCTTGGCAATGCGAATCAATTATTCCTTTTTTTGTATTTTCTCTTATTTTATTTATATCGGATAAAAGTTCATTCCAATTAAGTTTTTCACCCCAATAATCTTTTTTAACAAATAAAGGCTCAGGCGTATTACTCCCCATAAAACAACATAATTTAATACAATTATACTCAAACCTGATACCGTTTTGAATATTGGAACAACTAATATATTTCAAATTGTAATCTCCCTAATAAAAAAATTATATCATAATTATTTATGTATTATAATAAAAATATTAGTTAAAAAATAAAGAGGTAATAATGAAAAAAATACTAACTATTACTTTTTCCGTAATTTTATCAATTATATTACTAAACGTCATTTTATATTACATAATAATATTTTCATACAAATTTAATCCGCGCGATTACAGAATTTTTCACAGAGAAAATTTTGCAATCGAAACATTTATGAACTCATACGAATTCCGTGAACCGAGCGGATTGGAATATAAAAATAAACCTTCCGTTATTGTTTTCGGATGCGGAATTACAAATTTTTATACATCTAAAGACGATGAACTAATTAATTATCATCTT
Organism: Candidatus Gastranaerophilales bacterium; assembly: GCA_947585605.1. Classification (GTDB taxonomy): domain Bacteria; phylum Cyanobacteriota; class Vampirovibrionia; order Gastranaerophilales; family Gastranaerophilaceae; genus Avigastranaerophilus. The sequence continues at coordinate 4,474 of CANPXC010000088.1, forward strand.
TCAAAATATACAAAAAGACCTGTATATAACAGAGCAGTAGGAGGCGGAGGTCTTCAACATGCAATAATCCAAGTACAAAGCGAAGAACTGGATGATATTATTAAAAATTCTTCTCACGCTTTTTATATTATTTCGGCTATGAATGATAACCTTCGTTTAAGAGTAACTCCCGGCCCGTTTTCGGAAGCTGTTTATGCTTTAGATAACCAGCTTTTCCCAAGATTTGTATATAATAAAGATAAAGAATTAGTTTTATATAAATCAAAATGCCCTATTATTAAAGGAAGTATCTTATACAGACTTATTAATAAAATAATAGCAACAGGATTATATACCGACAAAATAAAATCATTTAATTTATATAAAAAGAATGTAGAATTTACCAAAGATCACATAATTAAATTAAATGACGAACTAAAAAAAGTAAATCCTAATATAAAGTTTTCGGTTTTATTTTATTATGAAAATGAAAATAACAAAGACATTAAAGGAATAGAAAAAGAACTTAAAGAAAAGGGTATTGATTTTGTATTTTTATCTTCATTATCCCCGAACATGGATTTAGTGGATGATACAAAATACAGAGATATGAAAACATCAACTCCGACGGCAGCAGCCTGGGAAGAGCTTTCACCTTTAATAGCAAAAAAATTAGGTATATAAAATCTAAGTCCGGGCAATAAAATCCCGGACTTATTTATAATATTTCGTATAAAAAGTATTTATCACATTACAGCGTTGTTTTTTAATTAATAAGTTTCAATTCATTAACAATAAGATTTGATATATCATCCCAAGCCATTTCAGAAGGATGTCCGTCGTTTGGAACAAGATATTCCGCTTCATGAAGTTTAGGTACATATTTATCCATATCTAAAAATATTATATCGTTATTGCTTAATTCTTGAAATCTTTTGTTTGATGTAACTAATTCGGTATCTTCTCTGTCATGAAAAGAAATAATTATCATTTTTATATCCGGATTAATCTTTTTTAACTCTTTTTGTATTGTTAAAAGGTGCAATTTTAAACCGTCAAAAAGATAATTTTGTACAAAATTAAAGTTAGTATTCAGCAGAATTTTTGCAAACCAAATTTTTTGAATATATTTATAAATATAACTTCCCTCAATTACCGGAATATATGATTTATGCAAAACAAGTTCTTTTCCGTTCTTTGTATTTTTAATATCATATCTCGGCCAAATATATTCCGCATTAAAGCCGTTTGAATTGGTATGAACACGCCAAGCATGTTCGCCGATTAAAACATAAACAACATATTCGCTTCTTTTAATAATATCATCAATTTCATGTGAACGTATTTGCATAATTGCAAATTGAGGAGAACCGCCCGGACTTGAATAATTATACACCGGCCTATGTGTTTTTTGTGATAATTTATAACCTAATTCCTGATTAGGTTCTAACGGCCAGCCATATCCGTAGGAACACCCGAACATTAATATAGGCCTTTTAGTATAATTTTCGCCTACTGGGTCTCTTCGTATAAAAACTTTTTTTGATAAATTATAATCCATAACAAATCTTTTTATTGTGTACGGATTTTCGTTCGGCGAATGTTGATTATTTTCTAAAGCATTATAAAAATATTTGTATATAATCCAATTTAATAAAAACAATAATCCGACAATAAATATCAGATTTATAACTATTAAAATTATTTTTTTTCTCATATTCAAACAATTACCCCAATATCATCCAATCTTTTGATTTTATTTTAATAATATACTAAAATTAAATTTATGAGTAAAATTTGTAAACATCCATTCCAAAGCATTCAAGTTCAAAATACAGGAGAAATATATTGCTGCTGTTGTTTTTGGACTGATTTTTATTCCTTCGGTAATATATTTGAAAAATCATTTGATGAAATTTGGAACGGAGAAAAAGCAAAAGAATTCCGCAGACAATTCATCAAAAAGAATTATAAATATTGCAAACTTGATGTATGTGATGCGGCATTAGAAGAAATAGAACCTTCCCTAACCGCACCTTACCCAAAAAGAATTGAATTCAGCTACGACAGACATTGCAACGTAAGATGTATTTTTTGCAGAAATGAAAAAAACAAAGAAGAAGAAGAATTTAACAGAAATAAAGAAAAAAGAATAGAAGAAAATTTTGACCGAGTATTTACTCCCGTAATTAAAAATGCTGAATTTGTTGAACTAAACTCGGCAGGTGAACTATTTGCAAGCAAGCATTCAATGGAAATAGTAAAAAAAATAATCAATATTAATCCTAATATTAAATTCGGAGTAATCTCCAACGGAATTTTATTTTCAAAAGAAATTACACAAAAAATAGGATTAGAAGACAGACTTTCCTCCGCAATAATTTCAATACACGCAGCAAAAGAAAAAACATATAATAAACTGGTTGAAAAGGGCAATTTTAAAGCGGTAATCGAAAACGTTAAATACCTAAGCGAACTTAAAAAATGCGGAAAACTAAATAATTTACAATTAAATTTCGTGGTAACTTCAATAAACTATAAGGAAATGAAAGACTTTGCAAAATTTGCAAAGGAAATGGGTGCAACCGCATTTTTTATAAATTACCACAGACAAATAGACTCTGACGAGTTGGAAAATAAATTAGATGTAACGCTGAAATCTCACCGCGGCTACAACAAACTTGTTAAAATACTAAAAGACCCGATTTTTAAAGAGGATTGCTGCTTTGTTAATGACTATTTAAAAGACTTAAAACCGGTTTATAAAAGTTTTTTTGACTGGTAATGAAAAAATATATTAATCTCAGGCATAAATCCTCGGAAGTGAACAAAGCTTCGCTTTGACGGGTTCTCATGATAGAAACACATGGTTTGATTATTTGAATCATATAGTTTTACAAGATTTTTCTTGGGCCGAATGCTTGACTTATGGTTACCATCAACTTTATCATATTATTATAGAATTGGAGAGATAGTTATGACAAAATCAAAAGTTTATTTTACTAAAGAAATTACCCCTC
>CANPXC010000089.1 GCA_947585605.1 Candidatus Gastranaerophilales bacterium
AATGTTCTTATGCCGCATTATCCGATAAAGCTTCCGCCCAGCAAATATATGCCTCTAATTATCCGAAAGTTCAAGGCAGATTAGGACTAAAACGCAGATTGGATTTAACAACAAGTCTTGCAAAGCAGCCGCTTCCTTCCCGTGATAATTCGTCCAAAATGGATATTTGCGAAATGGCAGTCAAAGAATATCCTAATGTTCAGCAGAATTTAAAAAGAATACAAGAAATTACGGAATACATGTCAAAAGTCGGAATGACACTTGATAACAGTGAAGATTTAGTTATTCCGCAAGGTTAAAAAAGAGAGCAGGTCATAAGCCGGATTCTGTTTCTAAACAATCATCTGTCTGGTCATTATGTTACCATAATGCTCTAGCGATTTTTTAAAAGACGGCGGGTCACCTTAACCTTTTATTATATCTTGCACCCGAACGGAGTTTACCCGGCAGATATTTCTCAATATCTCCTGTAGTCTTTTACACTACCGTTGCACCTGAACCTTAAATTAAGGTTGTTTACTTTTCTGTGGCACTGGTCCTAAAGTCGCCTTCGGCGGACGTTATCCGTCGTTCTGCCCTTGGGTGTCCGGACTTTCCTCATATAAGTTTTCTTATACGCGATTGTTCGTCTGCTCTCTTTTTAATTATTACACAAAATTACATATCTTTAAACTTATCGGTTATTTCTTTTGGCAGTTTTATATTTTGTATTGACAGTTTAAATTTATTTATTTGCGCAAGTTTTGCCTGCTCTTCTTCAAGATTTCTGGAGGGCTTCTGTACGATATTTTTTAACGTTTTTTGAAAAGCTGATTCCGCTTTACCGCTTGTTATATGTGCTATTGCGTCATCTATATTTGAATAATTTAACGAATAAATTTCATTTAAGCTTTGTGCCGATGTCCCATAGGGTAATGAATACAGCCATCTGATTGAATTTATGTCGCACTGAGATAATCTTACAACACCGTATTGGTGCGGAGTATACATTATATCAGAAGTATTCGGAGAGTGTCCTAATCCCAGCGCATGCCCGATTTCGTGTAATATTGTGTGAAATACTTCATTTTCATCCATATACTGCCTGTGCAAAATCCCGTCTGAAATGCCGATAGATACTTCTGCAGAATACAATCTTGATTCCGCGTCAAAATTAAACGCACAATTTCCTAAAGATTTTCTGTCTACTCTGCGCCATTCAACATTGATTTGTGATTCATTTAATGTATTAACAAAATAAAATGACAATTTCCCTTGTCCGACACTTTCCCAAATATTAAAAGCTTCTCTAACCATATTCATATAAGAATATTTATCCGTATCATTCATTGAATAAAAAGCGCAAGGTGCTATATAAACAGGCAAAGGCAGGCATTGATCCGGCCATCTTATAAGTTTACCGTTCTTTAAATGTTCATTTAAATAGGTAATTCTCTGCATTTTAATTGTTTTCCAGTTTCTCTTGATTTTTTATATAATCACACATCTCTTTCAGGCGAGTATCTTCCATCGCTTTAATAAGTTCTTCAGCGTTTTTAAACTTGCCGATTGCAAATCCTGTTTCGGCAAGAAGTACACAATTATTGCATAAACGATATTTGCTGTATTGTATTGAGCCTGCAAGGGGCATTGTTTTACCGCAGCAGGAACATTCAAACATTTCCTCCGCTAACGAAGGGTCTTCTTCTATATCATCCAAGCGCATTTGCTCAACGACTGCCTGCATGTCTTCTATTATCTTTAATTGTTCTTCTTTGTTCATAATATTTTCCTTATAAGCATTATATCATAGTTTTTTTATTAAATTTTTTATCATGTTTTCTTATTTAAGTTATTATTAAATTATGAAATTTCAAAGATTATCGAATATAAATACAAAAAGAGATGCTTGGGTCGAGATAAATCTTGACGCAATAGAAAAAAATATTATTGAATTGAAAAAATTTGTAAAACCTGAATGCAAAATATTAGCGGTAGTTAAGGCTGATGCATACGGGCATGGCAGTTCAATGATAACACCTACTTTATTGGCTTCAGGAGTGGATTGGCTCGGAGTCGCTTCAATTGATGAAGGTATGGAACTTCGCAATAATAAATTTGATTGTCCCATTTTAGTTTTAGGAGCTGCTCCGGTTTGGGCTTTTGATTATGCAGCACAAAATAATATTTCTTTATCTTTATTTTTACCTTCCCATATAGAAGCTGCAGAATTAACATTTAAAAAAACGGGACTTAAAACAAAGGCACATATCAAGCTTGATACAGGCATGAACAGAATAGGCGTCCGAAGAGAAAATGCGGTTGATTTTATAAAAAAAATACAAAATTCAAAAGCAATTGAATTGCAGGGTATTTTTACTCACTTTGCTTGCGCTGAGAATGAAAAAGAAACATTAAATCAGCTAAATATATGGAATCAAGTACTATCGCAGGTTGATACAAACGGATTATTGCTCCATTGCTTTAATACGGCAGCTGCTATAGCACAATATAATGAAAACAACTATAATATGGTTAGGCTCGGATTGGCTCTTTACGGATTAGTTCCTGATTTGCCGGAATTTACAAAAAAAATTCCGAATTTAATTCCCGCCATGAGTTTAAAAGGAAGGATAATTAATATACACACGGCAAACGCAGGCGACGGAGTCAGCTATTCATACACTTATAAGGCAAAAAATGAAATAAAAATAGCTACAATACCCGTCGGATATGCTGACGGCGCAGATAGAAGGCTCTCTAATAAAATTTACGGCATTATTAACGGTAAAAAAGTTCCTCAAATAGGTAATATTACCATGGACCAGATGATGTTTGACATTTCTGGCGCAGACGCTAATACGGGAGATATAATTACCTTAATCGGTAATGACGGTGATATAAGCATTTCAATTAATGAATGGGCAAAAATACTAGGCACCATTAATTATGAGCTTTTATGCAGACTTAAAGCCCGTTTATCAAGAGTTTATACAAGGTAAATTATATAGTTTCCACTTCTTCTATTGTAAAATCTTCGTTATTAACTTCGCGAATAAATGCATTCCAAGCGTTGTAATAGTCCGCTAATGCGTATGTATGCGCAACTGTAATCATTCTGTATGATTCTTCCATTGTTATAAGTGTTGTTAAATCAATTTCTCCCGATAAATATCCGTTTCTTGATACATTAATTAATTCCTGTGAGTCAGAAAGCAGCTGTTCATTATAATTTTTCAAGCGCATTTGAGTGGTTAAAAATTTCTCGTAGGTTTTTCTTAATTCATTTAGTGCTTTATTTTCTACGGATGAATAATTTAAATTAGCTTGTTCAAGCTTTAATTCGGCATTTTTAATTTCCGGCGTGTATGTATGCAATAAGGGGATATTTACTAAATTAGCCGCGGCGTATGCACCGCTTTTAAATGAACCGTTTTCAGATTGCCCGGGATTTTGATAGCTGTAGCCTCCTTGTATTTCAATATCGGGAATTCTTTGTTTTAAAACCGCGGAAAGTTCCTTTTTCGCAACATCTATTTGTTGAAGCGCAATCTTAATATCATATCTGTTATTTATTGCTTCACTTGCAATGTTATCAAATTCGGGCATTTTCGTGTTAGGGGCAGGGATTAAAAGCGGTTTATAATCCTGAGTAAAAAAATCTTCTTGAGTATCGTAAAATTTATCCGGACAGTTTAATACTTTATTAAATTCGTATAATGCTGTTCTGACTTCATAATCGGCAGAGCTTACCTCTGTAATAATTTGATTTAAAAGAAGCTGAGCCTGCAAAGTATCAATTTTTCCGCTGACGCCTTTCTTTTGATTTACTTGCGCCGCTGCAATCATTTTATTTAAGATTTTTTCCTGCTCTTTCATGATTGATAATACTGACTTTTTTGCCAGTAAGTTGGTATAAGCTTCTCTTACATCCATTCTTAAATCAAATTCCAAATAATCCGAATAATTTTTGGATAATTCATAATTAGATAATGCAAGGTTTTTTCTGGAATTTCTTTTACCTATTTCAATTGTTTGAGAAACGCCTATTTGCTGCGGGTTGCCTTTGCCTGCTTTACCGAAATTATAAAATACTCCCAGCTGAGGATTTTGAAGTTTATTTGCTATTTTAATGTTATTTTCTTCAATCTTAATATTTAATCGTGAGGAGAGTATATCTAAATTACTTTTTGAAGCAATGCTGACGGCTTCTTTTATATTTATTTTTGTTTTATCAACTGCAGCGTATGAAAAAGAAGCTGTAAATATAAAAAATAATAAAATTAGAATTATTTTTTTCAAAAAATTATCTCCGTTTCGACATTTTAATTATAAAACGAAAAAAATTTGAACAAAATGCAAATTTCTGGAGTAAATTTTAGCTAATTTTTATGTATTTTTTAAAAAATGACATTAAAATTATCAAAATTGCAAAATTTTATATTAAAAAATTAAAAAACTGACATTTAAATTTTTGATTTTGTTAAAAAAGATATTAATTTTTTAATTTTTTTTGAAAAAAGACTGGACAAATACTCCAAAATATTATAAAATATAATTATGGAAAGAGGGTTGCTATGAAGGTTTCTGCTGTTGGTTTCTTATTTCAAAATAAGGTTAAAACTAAAGGTTTAAAAGGGAATAACTATACTTGTATAGTTCATAAACGTACTCCAAACGGTAATTATACAAGGAATGTAGTTCGTTCTCCTCTTATAAAAGAAAATACACTTAATCTTATTTCCCCAAAAAATGCGAGAACCGAGATTATAGACCAGTTGAACAGTATCACCGAAAACAAAAAAGATAATAAATTTATCGGTGCTACCATTAAAGACGGTGTTAAAGAAACTGAAATTCATTCTATTTTTGCCGACAGATTATTTGCAATCAGAACAAAAGACGATTTAGGCAAAAATCATATAAGAATTTCAGGAAGAAAAAATACTCAAAAAATTCTTTCTCACAATCTTAATTTAAGCTGCTAAATATTGAATAATATATAAATGCACCTGCTAATATTAATATTACTCCGCATATTTTCATTAAAATGTCGGTGTATTTTGCAAATGCGCCTATTTTCTTTAATGATGACATAAATAATGCAAAAAATATAATTATTACGCACTGCCCCAGTGCAAATGCAAATAACAGCAGTATGGAAAAAATTATGCTCTTTGAAATTGCAGCAACAGCCATTATCGCTGCTAATATTGGTGATGAACAAGGGCTTGCGGCAAGAGCAAAAAATGTTCCTACTATAAACGGAATTATAAATAAGCTCCCTTTATTGTTTTGGGGCATTTTCTTTATAATTCGCGGAAAATTAATTTCTATAACGCCCAAAAGATTTAGTCCTAATATTACAATAATCGAGGCAAAAATCAGTATTACAACGGGCGGTGCAAAACTTGTAAAGGCTCTGCCCGTCAGCGCGCAAATAACACCGATAATACTGAGTACAAGCGATAGCCCCAATGAAAATGCTATCATTTGTATAAAAAGTTTTTTGTTATTTTCTTTGGAGTATCCGCCCACATAGCCTACGATTAACGGTAATATTCCCAAACTGCAAGGTGACAGTGAGGCTAAAATCCCGGCTAAAAATGCCGCGGCAACAAGCAGCGGCATTATTAAAGCATTACTTGACGAATACAGAGAAAGATTTTGTATTATATTATCCATTAATTGTTTCCTCTATTTCATCAATTAAACGTTCTTTGGATATTGCTCCTTCTATTTTATTTACTTGATTTCCGTCTTCATCTATAAAAATCATTGTCGGTACAAGCACTATATTATATTTTTTTATATATTCCTTAACCTTTTTATCATTTCCTGTTGCGTTAATTATAACAAAATTCATCCGGCCGCTATAATTTCCTTCTACTTCATGTATAACTTCTTTCATTTTCTTGCAGTCCATACACATAGTAGAAGTGAATGTCATCATCACTGGAATATTTTTTTCTTTTGCATTAGCAACTACGTCTGAAGAATTTTTGCTCATAATTAAATATGCGCAAACCGGCAAAATAAGTATTAATAAAATAGTAATAATATTTTTCATGTTTAATCCTCCTAAGAATAAACATTACACTATTTTAGTATAAACGAAATTGTCTATTTAGGCATATTAATTTTATATATCTTCAGGAAGATAAAATTCACATTTATTCAACAAATTCCTTATTTCATCGTAAGAATTGGCATTATAAGTAATATTTTGATACTCTCTTACCACATTAATAATATCGTCCGTGTTTAATTTAATTTTTCTTCTGCCGAGATTGTTTTCAATAATTAAAGCCATATTACACCTCCTAAAAAAGATTTCGGGAGATAAAAAAAAATCTTTAGAAAAATACCCCATATAGCCTAAAAATATCAATTCCAATTGTATACAACTGTCTAATTTAACCTCTAAAAAATAGGTGATAAATAATATTTTGAAAATCAGACCGGAAATGAGGAGAAAAATGAGTAATACAATTGTAAAAGCGCCTTGCGTTAATTTAAAATCACTGGAAACATTATTTATTGAAATGACCGCACAAAATTGTAATTTAAGATGTAAACATTGCTATATTGATTTTAGCGATAAAAAAGTCAAAGACTTTATACCTATTGATAAAGTAAAACAAGCTTTATTAAGTATAAATAAAGACGAGCTTAAATATATCTGCCTTACGGGCGCCGAACCGATGATGCACCCAGATTTTAATCATATATTACGATTATGCATGAAATATTCATCCGTTATAATTCAAACAAATGCTTTAAATATTAATGATAAGAAAGCAAGATTTTTAAAAAAAGTCGAAGAAGAAAATAATCTCGGCAATGAAATAATTTTTATGATAAGCATTGATAATTATAATGAAAAAGAAAATGATATTATAAGAGGACGCGGTGCATTCAGAAAAGCTGTTCATGCCATTCAAAGTTTAATTAAGTATGATTTTAATCCGATACTGACAATTGTAAATTACAATAATACTGATGAAGCAGAGCTGAAAGAAAAATTTACTCAATTGTGTGATTCCATAAATTTTGAAACAAGTGATATTAATTTTAAGATTATTCCTTTAATAGAAAAATCAGCGGATTGGGAAATTCCAAAGGATACTGATTTTGAAAATTTAAAATCAGATTGTTCAACAAGCAGAACATTAACATTAAACGGTGTATTTGCTTGTCCGCTTTTGGCTTCTGATAACAGAGGAAAATGCGGTTCTGATTTTAGTGATTTTACCAAAAAATGTTATGTTGAAACTCAGTATTGCGCCCAATGCTGCAAATATAATAAAAGATTATTTTCTTTAGAATTGTAACAATTTTGTAACATTTTGAATAAAAAAGGCATGAATTGAAAAGAAAATTTTTTCATGTAAGTAAGAGGAACTTACAGAGGATAAAAAGAGATGGCTTACGCATTATTTGCACAGAGAAAACTTGT
>CANPXC010000090.1 GCA_947585605.1 Candidatus Gastranaerophilales bacterium
CTCCCAGTTATCTTCAACAAATCTGACGTCATGCTTTGAAAGGTCTATTCCCATTGCCTCTAAGCTCTTTAAATAAAGTTCTTGAGAATTTTCAGGCGACGGTTTTAATATAACTTGATATTGAAAATAATGCCCGAGCCTGTTAGGATTTTCGCCGTATCTGGCGTCTGTGGGTCTGCGGCATGGTTCTACCATTGCGGTATTCCAAGGTTCAGGGCCTAATGCCCTTAAAAAGGTCGCAGGGTTCATTGTGCTTGCACCTTTTTCTATATCATAAGGCTGTTGTATTATACAACCGTAGTCGCTCCAAAATTTAGACAAATTTAATATTAATTCTTGAAATGTTAAACCCACGATTAATAGTCCTCTTTATTCATCTTTTTTATTGTATTTCAAACATGATTTTTTTTAAATAAATCTATTGTCTTTTATACACTTTTTAAAATACTTTTTTTACATAATATTATGAAATTCTTAAAGGAAATTTTCTAATTTTCACTAAAAAATCCATATTTTATACGATTTTTTGTATTTAATATGAAAAAAATAAAAATTTTTACCGTTAATTTCCGTTTTTTTTAACATTAAGTTTTATTAACTTTATTAACAAGGCGGACATAAGTTTTTATTATATAATTATTTTATGATTGAAAAGGTAAAAAAATTATTTTCAAAAAATCCGTTTCACTATGCTTTTGAAGGTGAAAAACTGCTGCTGCAAAAAGATTATAAAAACGCTTTAAAACTTTATAATAAGGCAATAAAATATGCTTCAAAAGACTCGGAACATTTAGATTTATATTATTCTTCAAGAGCTGAAGCAAAAAAAAATTTGAGAGATTTGAACGGCGCTTTAATTGATATTACCAAAGCAATCGAATTAGCTCCGACGGTATATTTATATTATTTTGAACGCTCGGAAATAAAAAAGCAGTTGAATGATAAAAACGCTTCCGAAGAAGATTTAAAGACGGTTTTTAATATATTGGATAAAAACGGTTCATCTCACATATTTAAAATATATATGGCGGAAAGGAAAGCGGCTCAGGGTAATCTGAATGAAGCCGCAGAGCTGCTGGACGGAACCGATGACCCCAGATATAATACCGAAAATGTGCTAAATATCAAGGTTTCTATCCATTCAAAAATGAATGATAAAGAAAGTCTTATAAATGACTTAAATAAATTAATAGAAATGTTTCCTTTAAGAGTTCCGTATCTGGAACATAAAACTAATATATTAATGGATTTAAAACGTTTTGATGAGGCTTTATCTGTTGTGGATAAAGCAATAAATTTGGATGATAAAAACAGTAAATTGTATGTTCTGCGTATTGGGATTAATTTTAATTTGAAAAATTTTGAACAAGCTCAAAAAGATATTAATACTGCGCTGAATTTGGTGATTAGTGATGAAGATAAACGGCGTTGTATGTTTTATCAATCTAAAATCAATGAAGAATTAAGATAATTGAAAATTAAAATATTCGTGTGCTTCAGGCGCATAATAAAGTTTTAAATTTTCTTTTTTATAGTTATTAAAAAATTCTATTGTTTCTTTTAAGTGACCGGAAACTTTTTCATGGTAATGATTTCTTTTGAAATGCAATTCAATTGAAACGGCAATGTTTTTACAATTAATTTCCAAACATTTTTGAATAAATTTCTGCGCTTCTTCAACATTATCATTGATGTCCGGAATAATAATATATTTAATAACGACCCTGCTGTTGGGATTTTTATCGGCGGATTTGATATATTCCGCCAAATTTTTCCAGACTTTATTAAAAGCACCTTTAACTCTTTTAACTTTTTCGTAAGTTTTTTCGGTTCCCGCGTCAACTGAAACCATTAAAGAAGTATCAAGCAGATGAAGAGCGTCACAAAGCGTTTGTGAGAACTTAATTCCGCTGCTTAAAAAAGACATGGGGCTTTTTTGCTTCATAGCAATATAAACAAGCCATTGTAGTTCTTCAACGGGATATTCCGCGACTTCGCCTCCATTTATATCAAACCTGCAATTAGGGAGAAAAATATTATTTTTTCTAAGATTAAGTAATACCGGTTTGATATCATAGGGCTTATAATTGTTGTATTGTTTTTTCTTTTCCGGGTCTGCGTCAGTTGCTATGCAATACATACAGTCGCATACACTGCACCTTGGTCTGTTAGTAACCTCGCAGCCTGATAAACCTATACTTTCATCCCATTCGCGTTCCGTTAAAATTCCGCATGTTGAACAAAGCTCCGGCATTTCACCGGCTTTAAATTTTGCTATAAGTTTATCACGTTCTTTTTTATAGTCTTCAATAGAAAAGACTTCACCATAATAGTCACCCCAAAAGGTAAACCCGCATGCTAAAAGTCCCACATGTTGAAAATTTAGTGTATGTAATAAGTTTTCACAGCATTTAAATTTCATAACTGAAATTATAATTCTAAAATGTCATAAAGTAAAATGTTTAAGCCGGTAAGTATAAATTTTATTATTTCACTTGCATTACGTCTTGATGGCAGTATACTCGTCCCGTTGGGCCACCAGATCCGTAACAATGTGTAGCATTAGAATATACAAGAAATTTTTGACCATAAAGAATTCTATCGTCTGTTACAGTACTTGATATATCAGTACAATATTGACCCTTGCTATTAGTGTAGGAATATAATGCACCTCCTGATGCTAACTCACAGAATGTATCCGGGCATTCAATCCCTGAAGGAATGCTATAACAGCTGTATGCGGCGATATATAATTCTTCATCTTCACCGCCGGAAGCAACATTATCATATATTTCAAGGATTTCATCATCAGTTAAATTTTCTAAATCAAAATCTTTCATAATCTTTCATTTCCTTTTATTTTAAAGTTAGCATATTTCCTAAACGTGTATTCCACTCGGGCGTATTAAATTGATAAAACCCCGAAAAAGGAGTAAAGGTCATTTCACTGAAATAAATCTTTCCTTTATGTTCTAACCAATCTACTCTTACAAGTTTAAAGCCCGAACATAATTTATCCGATAGTGTTACCGCAAGTTTTAAATTATCACTTGCTTCCTTTTGAACCTCTTCATAATCAGGTAAAAATTTTAAATTAATTTGTTTATAATCACAATCAAATACACAACATTGTCTTGGCTTTGTATATTTTATTTCCTGAAATATTTTCGGAACCGAGTTAAAACAATATATTTCATATTCCAAAGGCTTTTCTTCGCCTTCTTCAATCAATAACGGTTCAATTAAAAGACGGGGTACTATATTTTTATACTGAAGTTCAAATCCTGCTACAGGGAAGAAAGATTGATACATCCACCCTATAAATTTAGTTCTGATTATTTCAAAAAGCCTTTTGTTGTTTAAAAATTCGGTCTTGTTAAATATTTTATAATGCCATTTACATCCATGATTGGCTTTAATAATAAATTTTTCCGGTAAATCATCAAAAGGAATTTCATCAAAATTGCTACCAACCCATAAAAGCGGTTTTAAGTATTCTTCGCCAATTCTCTCTCTTATCCAATCCCTTACAAGAACTTTGTCTGTCAATTGGGTCTTTAACGGCGTAGAATCATAAATTTTTAACCACTGAATTTTTTGATTGAAATTTTTAGGCTTTTTTAAGTCCAAATCTTCGTGCATAGCATATTTATATATTTTCTTTAAATAATGAGGATACTCCTCCGGATTAAGATTATATAAAAAATCATATGTATATGGCGGATCATTTTTTTCAGACATTATAAAAGCGTCTATTGCACGTTTAAGACTTTTTAGCATATATATCCACCCCTCTTTTGTAAAATGAAAATAAAAGAAAAAAGAACGGGAAAGATAGATTGGTTTAATGGTATTGTTATATATTTCTTTACAAAACCATGAATAAAAAGAGTATCAATAAACGGAAAAGAGAATTTTTTTATTGTATTATAATTTTTTCTTATATTATACCAAAATGCTAAAGAAATTAACGGTTTGAGGAGAATTAAAGCTTGAAATTCCCCCCCCCCGGGAGTGATTTTGGTTATTTATACTGTTTAAAAGCATTCTCATTGTTCTCATATGCTAATTATATAACTTAAATTTTATTATGCAAGTGTATAATAAAGGGGTTACATATAATTTCCCGCCAAATATGTTTGAAATATAGTCCTAATGCCATGAAACACCTTCACTTTGCCACGAGTGCAGGCTCCTTGATTTTGCCTATCGGCTAATAATTCGCTATGTAAAGTTCAAGGGGATAAATTTAGTCATTTTAGCAGAATTTTCTATATAAATCCCCTTTTTGTATACTTGAAATAAAATTATGTTCTTGTTAATATCATAGGTAATGATATAAATAGTTATAAAGGTGGTGAAAAATAAATGCCTGAAGTTAGAGTTGGCGACAACGAAAGTATTGAAAGCGCTCTTAAAAGATTTAAAAAGAAAATCCAAAAAGCCGGTATACTTTCAGAAATTAAACGCCGCGAACGTTATGAGAAACCAAGTATAAAGAAAAAACGTAAATCAGAAGCTGCTCGTAAAAGACGTGTTTAATAAATAAAAAGAGAACTTTAAAAGTTCTCTTTTTTAATCCTTTTTCTTTAAGAATAAACCGAATACATTAAAGAATTCTTTTACTTTGTTAACTATTCCGCCTTTATTTAAGGTAAATTTAAAGCCATTACCGTTAGATTTAACAGGCGAATTTTTCATTTCTATTTGCAAAGGAGCCGGTTTTGCTTCTATTTGAGGGTATTTAAACCCATATTTTTTATTCAACGGATTATTTTTATACCAAAATTTTCTGACAAATCCATTAAATAAATTAGAATAATTTTTTAATCTGTTTTTATAAAACGGAGTAAATCTGCCCGCGTTTGCTGAATTTTTTGCAGGTACTACAGATTCTGAATTACTATTAATTATATTTTTTGATGTATTATTTGATTTTGCTACTAAGGAAGCAGTATTTGAATTACCTGAGGAGGAAGTATTTTTTGTTATTGCAGCTGTATTATTTCCCGAAGAAATTTCCACAAAGTCACCGTCAATAATCACTTGTGAATTCTTATATTTTAATAATCTTAAAGAATTTATAAAATTAGAAACATTAAATTTTGCTGTTGAAAAGGCATTTGAAATATTTTTAGGAAGTCCTTTAATACATTTAACAGCCGCCCCAAATGCAGAAACATTTTGCGTATTAGTACCGGAAGCTTTTAAAGCCGCCTTTGCGCTAAGGGCAGAAGCCCCGACGGCGAAGGTGCCGCTTCCCATATCTTGCCATGCATTTCTTGCTTGTTCATCAGTCTTAGCTGTTGCTTGTTTATAAATACCTTTTCCTATTTGAATAGCACCGCCGACTAAACCGGCAGCAACCATAACAGGAGCTGCAGCACCGCCTGTAATTGCTATTAAACCTGCACCCAAAGCAACTGCACCTGCTGCTTTTATAAAATTCTTTGGAGATGAGAAAATCGATTTTATAGGCTTAATTAAACCTATACCAAAGTTTTTCAATTTTTCTTTAAAACTTATTTTACCGTCATCAGCCCCGTCAGACGTTGAAGGATTTACCACGGGACTTGGATTTACGGGGCTTTGATTTATCGGTGTTACTGTTGAAGGCTTTTGCTTCATTTTTGAAAGTATTAATGCCCTATTATCCATTAAATTATGTTCAATGTAAAAATTTTGCATAATTTCCCCAATAATTCTTCTTATTTTATATAAAAAAATTTTTTAACAAAAAATTGACTTTTTTGTTAATATAATTTAATTTTTTTAAAAAAATATATTCAATTATTGGTTATTGAACTCTTATTTTAAGCCTTTTTTGAAATTCCGTGATTTACAGTAAACTGTAAAAAATTACCTATTAAATTTTCATTCCAAACTTGAATATCCGAAGGAACATTTAAAACGCACGGAGTAAAATTCCATATATATTTAATACCTGATTTTACAAGAAAATCAGTTACTTGCTGAGCATATTTTCTCGGCACCGTAAGAATTGCTATTGTTACATTCGATTTTTTCGCCAAATTCTGCAGTTCATCTACATTAAAGACTTCTTTATTATTAATTTTCATACCGATTTTATCTTTTGCATTATCAAAAAGAGCCGAAATATTAAATCCGTATGCTTCAAAGTTATCATATTTGGCAAGAGCCATACCAAGATTGCCCGCACCCACAATAAAAGCGTTTTTTACGGTCTTGAACCTTAATGTTTTTTCAATCAATTTTTTTAAATTATCAACCCTATAACCGACCTTGCACTTTCCCTTATAATTTAAATGTGCAATATCTTTTCTTACCTGTGTATTATCAATATGCAATAATTCGGCTATTTGAGGACTTGAAATATATTCAATATTTTTTTCAATATAGTCGGTTAAAATACTGTGATACAAGGTCAGTCTGTTAATAACTTTATCTGAAATATTTTCTTTCAATGCTTGTTCCTTAAAAAAAGAGGAACGTTTATTTAACGTTCCTCTTTCTTAATTTGTAACTATACAATACCTTTATAAGCGTCAAGATAGATTTTCTTAATGTCTGACATTAACGGATAAACAGGATTTGCGCCTGTGCATTGGTCATCAAATGCAAGTTCAACAAGTTCATCTAAGTTAGCCATAAATGTTTTTTCATCAACACCAAAATCTTTAATAGAATTTGGAAGATTAATATTTTTCATTAACTTATCAACCGCCTTGATGAGCAATTCAACTTTTTCATCATCGTTTTTACCGCCCAATCCGAGTTCATCAGCAATTTGGCCGTATCTTGTTTTAGCACAAGGGAATTTGTATTGAGGGAATGTAGCTTGTTTTTTAGGCGCGTCGGAAGCATTATATTTAATAACCTGTCTGATTAATAAAGCGTTAGCTACACCGTGGGGTACGTGATACATAGCGCCGAGTTTATGAGCCATTGAGTGGCAAACACCCAAGAAGGAGTTAGCAAATGCCATACCTGCAATAGTTGCGGCATAATGCATTTTTTCTCTTGCTACAGGGTCATTTGCGCCTTCGTTATATGAACGTTCTAAGTATCTGAATACTAATTTTGTTGCTTCCAAAGCGTTTGAATTAGTGAAATTAGTAGCCATACTTGAAACATAAGCTTCTAATGCGTGAACTAATGCGTCAATACCTGATGCAGAAGTTAAGCCTTTAGGCATTCCGTCTACGAAGTTCGGGTCAACGATTGCCATATTAGGTGTTAATGCGTAATCCGCAATAGCGTATTTTACGTGTGTTTCATCATCCGTAATAATTGCAAACGGAGTAACTTCAGAACCGGTACCTGATGTGGTAGGAATAGCAACCATTGTAGCCTTTTTACCAAGTTCCGGAATTGAGCATATTCTCTTTCTGATATCCATAAATCTCATGGAAATATCAGAGAAATTAGTTTCAGGCTGTTCATACATAAG
>CANPXC010000091.1 GCA_947585605.1 Candidatus Gastranaerophilales bacterium
GGGAGTCCTTTTATTAACTGGTTTTAGTTGTGTGGGGGGGGGTAAAAGTGGTATAATTACTTTATGTTTGATTATGTAAATACAAAATACGAAGATGCGATATTAATAATTAACGAAAATACTGCCCAAAAAGCAATTGATATAATTAATAAAACAATCGAAGAAAAAGGTGAAACAGCTGAACTCTTATGCTACCTGTCAAAAGCATACTTGTTTTTAAACAGCAAAGAAGAATCTTTAAAATATGCTCAAAAAGCCTTAAACCTTGATAAAAATTATTTGTATGCAAAAGCCAGAATAATGCTTGCATACGCAAAACTTAATAATGAAACAAAAGCATTGGAAATTTTTAATGAACTGAATAAATATGATGTTAAAGATATTAATATTTTAATATTTAACTTAATGCTGATTGTTTGTGATACTTTCTCAGAAAATAAATCTTGTAACGCTCTAACACTTTTTAAAAAATATAAAAAACAAATATATAAGTCAAAAAAATTTAATACTTTTGAATATGAGGTTTTATGTTTTTATTCATCAGTAATTTTATGTCAGCCGGAAAGTGCATTATATATTTATTTATTGGCAAAAAGAAATAATAAATTATCGGATAGAATATATACATTTATATCTTACATAATGCAATGCGCAGGAGATTTTAAACACTCATTAATCTATGCAAATAAAGCATTAAAATTAAATCCAAAAAATTACAATGCAATTGATATAAAAGCAGAAATATTAATATCTGCAGGAAAATTTCAACAAGCATTAAATTTTATAAATAAAATAGAAAATAAAACAAATTGGCAGGAAAAACTTTTTGAAGCCTTAAAAATAGTTGTAAATGACGAGAAATCATTTCTTAATATAACGGCAAAGTCAGGTTCATTAGTATACAAATTCGCACTTGGTTTTTATACTTTAAAAAAATATGATATAGCCCTTATTTCATTACTATATTCAAATGTAAAAAATTGGAAAAAAACTTATGCTTTATCTTTAATATATGAAATGAAAAAAGATTACAAAATTGAACTTAAATATTTGTATGAATTTTTACCCGAAACACAACTTTTGTATAAAAAAGGCAGATTAAAAAGAAAACTAAATGTAATTAGGAGAATTTTAACAACAACAATAAAAAGTGTTTTTGATTTTAGAAAAAACATACCCGAATATGAAAAACTTGTAAAAGAGTCCGAAGAAAAAAATCTTCAATCATATATGCTATACGCTTATGCTTCCAAGATGAACAGGCAGGCAGGGAACTATAAAAATGCCTTAAAATATATAAATAAAGCATATAAATATACAAATGAATTAAATAATATGTATAAACAAAGAGCCAAAATGCAGATTTTTCTTTTGGCAGGGAAATACGAAAAAGCACTTAAAATTGCAAATGAATTAAAAGACAGCACAAAAGAAAGTGATAAAGCAATTTATATTCTTGAAAGATTAATAACGGCAAAAAAAGAAAATAATTATAAAAAAGCAGTCGATGATATTTTATCAAAAAATTTTACGGATGAATCGGGAAACATGTACAAATTACTTGCCGAACATTTTAAATATACTTTAAGAAATAAAAAACCGGCAAAAAGATTTTATAAAATGTCAGGTTATAGAGTATAACCCGGCAACTTTTACTTATAAAATTACCAAAAATTGTGAATTATCAAAAACAAAAAGCACCCACGGGAGGGCGCTTTTTTATTTAATGCACGTTTTTTAATTTCAAACATATTTAAATTATGCGACAGGCCGATTACCGGAATTTTTTAAAATATCGTCTGTGTTGTCTTTCATAGGATGTATCCAATTTATTGCAAATACAGGTTTTTCATCTCCGGGATTTTCTATAGCTCCAACATCATAGTGTCTGTTTGGGTCTAAGTCCTTAAATTCAACTTGTTCTTCTGTGCCTTTTTTAAAATCGCTGACTTGGGTACCCGTTTCAGAGTCAAATAGTCCGTATGCTCGATTGGTACAGGCATAATCTATTTCAATTCTTCTTGGGTTAGGGTATATTAAAACTTGTTCTTGCTGTTCATTTAAAGACTTATTTTGTTCCATAATTTTATCCTTTCATTTTTAACTGTCTGTTTTTTTCTTATCGTCATCAAACAAAGGTAAAGTATCAATTTTGATTATTTCCGGTTTTGAATCCTTTTTAGCCAGTCTTACCCTGATTGCATATTTTATATCAGGATCTAAGTTCGAGAATGTGACGTGACCTTCTCTTCCGTTAATCCAAGGGGGTAGCTTGTTTTGTAGTTTCCGCATTGTACAAACAGTATTCATTCATTGAGTTAGTTTCAATTATTGAAATTTGTGTTCTGTCTTCACTTACAAATACATCTTCAGGCTTAACAAACGAAGTATCAAATATATTATTATTATCTAAATTATTGTTATTCATAATAAGTCTCCTTTCTTTATAGTTTTATTCTTTAATTGGTATAGGGCTTCCTACAATAACGCTGTCAGACGGATTTACATGTTTAAAAGTGATAATGCCATCTAAATCTTTATCGGTTTGTGTTAATATATGCTGACCTGCTTTATTGTATAATGAGTAGTTTGAATATTTGCATGCAGGAACGATAATTAAATTGTAACTTCCTTTTTGAGTTACAAAATACGGAGGAACATAACCATACCAAGCATTGTAATATACTCCGGGAGTAATAAACGTAGGGCCGTTTATAAATGTGTATTTTTTAGATAAATTCTTACCGCCCATTTTATATTCTCCGCCTGCGGGTACTTCAAAATTAATGATTGTGTTAGTAGTAAAGAAATAACCGTCATCTGTTTTAGGTACTAAAAACCCTTTGCTGTTGGTTACTTTTATGCCCCATTCTTTTAGTTGTTTATCGGTCAAAGGCATATTTTTGTCATTCAAAATTGCATAACCGTGATTAGAATCAGCTTTAATTGAAATCATTCCGCAGCCGTTTTGCGGATTAAAAGTAGGCTTTTTTGCAGGTATGATAACATCTGCATCCAATACCGGAATTGTAGGATTGATTATGATTTCAGGTTTAACAACCGGCATAGGCAGAATATCCTCTCGGCTTTGTACTCTTACGGCATATTCTGTTTTCGGATCTAAATTCGAGAATACCACTGTGCCTTTTGAACCGCTCATCCAGTTTTCCGTTTGTATGCTTGTTTTTGAATTAAATAGTGTATAGGTATAAAATTCGCTTGTGTTTAATATTGTAATAACAGTTTTATCTTCACTGAGCATAACATCTTCTGCATTCACGTAAGAAGTATCATAGTAATTAATATTTGACATTTTTACATTTTCCATAATAAAGTCCTTTCTGTTTTTTTGCACCATAACTTTGGCGTCTTTTGTGGCGTCGTAACTGTATTGTGGTTAAAAATTTTGATTTTAACCGCATTTTTTGAGGGCAAAAATATCTATACTGCAATTTTTATGCAGTTTTAATAAATATTCTTAGTGTTTTATAAAATTTATATATTATATTCGTATTTAAATATTATTTTTGTTATTAATTATTTTCCGGCAAATATCCATAACTTGCCTTAATTATATTATTCCCGTTTTTTTTAAATTCTAAACATGTATGTTAAAATTTCGTTACATTACTGTTTTTCCCGAATTTGTAACGGGGAACGAATTGAAGTATTTTATTTGTAATAAAAAATTAGTGTAAATAAATTGTAAAATTACTATCAAAACCGAAATAATTTGAAATAATAAAATAAAGTTAACGGAAAGGACATATTATGAACGAAAACAAATTTTTAAATGATTCACCTGAAAAAGTTGTTTTAACTGCTAACCCGAGAAAAATTGGAATAACTAGTGCATGTCCTCAAAGAGCATACGGACTTTTTGACTCTGCAACGGGTACACAAGTCAGCGAGTTTAAAAAAGGTACTACAGGGCAAGTTGAATTTACAGATTTAGACCCAAACAGACACTATGACGTCGGAGCTATTGAAGGCATGGGAGATGAAAAACCGCAATTCACAATGATATGGACCTGCCGTATGCGAGATGATACAGACACTATATTAAAAAATTCCGGAAATCTGCCTGTAGAATTTCCTTGCACATACTACATAATAGATAACGGTAAAAACTCCAATAATGTTTTTGACTTGGTTGATGATAATGGCGATAAAGTGGGAGAAGTTGCAAAATTAGCTCCAACAGGCGATAAACCTGAATTTAAAATGGTTTGGACTTTCAGGATGAAAGACGACACACAAGAATAACAACTTTGGCACAAGTCTGATAAAAAGCACCCTCACATAGGGTGCTTTTTGTTTTTATTAATTTACAATTTTGGGTATTTTATGAGTAAAAAAGTTGTTGGGTGAAATCACAATCTACTTACTTAGTGTTTAATTCAAAATCAAAAACAAAAATGACACCTTACTGCTTTACAGGCGGGTTTGTTTTATTTTTACCGTAAATATCAGAAGCTAAAGAATATAAATAATTTAAAATTTTAGCTCGTGTTATTTTCCCGCATTCTAATTTATCATCGGCATAGTTACATTTATCAACTTCTTTATAGCAATTTTTTAAAAACTTATAACTTTTATGATACTTTTTTAATTGTTTTTCATATTCATTAAGTTTTTCTAAATCTCTTTTCATCATTAATGCTTGAATTAATCCGAAAAGAGAAATTTCTTCATTTACCTTCGCGTTTATTGATGCGGTATACCATTTAATTGCTTCGTCGATTAAAAATTTATTGTTGTCATAATCACTCATATATGCAGCTATAGCCATAGTTCCGTAAAAAGCATAATCATCAGGTGGCGTCGTTTCAGGTGTAATAATTGATTTTGAATATTTAAATAACATTACATAATCATCTTCACTTAAAGCGTATGCGATAAATTCTTTTAAATTTTTTTCCGATAATCTTGATGATAAAAATTCGCTCCAGGATAAATGTTTAGTATTCGCTTTAGTTTTTTTACTCAAGTAAGGTAAAAATTTAGAATTAGCTATAGCAAAGTTTATATTTTGAGCTACAGACGGATTATACTGCGAAATGACCATTCCTATTAAATTCCCGGAATTGTCAAACAATGCACTTCCGCTTGAGCCGGGTGAAGTCGGTGCTGAAAATTGGATTATATCATCTTCGATTATTTTATTTATAATACCGTTATTAAAAACAAATTTTATGTCTTGCGGATTGCCTATAGTATAAATATTATCCCCAACTTTGTATCCGCTATGATTGATAGACACCGGAGTAAATTTTTTTCTTGAATTGATTGTCAATATAGCTATATCATCGGCAGGATTTAGATATTTAAAGCCTCTGACTTTATATTTATTACCGTCTTTTGTTGTTACTGATATATTATCAGCATTGCCAATAACGTGAAAACAGGTAACAAAAGTTCCCGTATCATCTAAAATAATTCCGCTTCCGCTTGATTCTTGCGTTTCTACAAAAAGAATTGAATTTACATTGTTTTCATAGATTTTATTTGCCGGTAAAGGTTGAGCATTTTGGCTCGCAAAAACTGTTTGAATAAAAAGTATCAAAACGGCAAAAATAATTAGTATTCTTTTTTTCATCAAACTTCCACCAATATAACTCCTAATATACATAATACTAAATCTAAATATATTGTAAAGGTCTAAACAGTCTTTCCCCGTACTTAAAAGACAACATAAACAGAAAAAATATTGCTAAAAGTATTTTGAATAATTAATTTTTTAAGAAAATTTATTAGATATAAATACAATATAATAATAAATTTTATTTTTTAATAAAAAACTAAAAAGATATTTAATTACCTATTTTTAAATATTTATTTCATATTACAAACAGCGTTTAAAATTTTTTCTCCTCTACTATCTGGAACTATCCTTGCATATTTAATCAGGTTTCCCTCTAAAGTAGAACCTTCAATATAATTATCCTTTTTGTTATAAAAATGTATTTCTAAGTTTGCACTTGTTTTTTCTTTACATCTAAAATCCATATAATTTTTCATATATGCAAAATTTTTATTGTTGATTTTTCCATGCCCTACGACTATCACCCAAGCTTTTACAGAATTATTAGTCTTAGTAATAGAAGATTTATCTATAAGAAAAGCATCATCTTCAAACAATTGCCAATCCGAAGCATAAGAAATAGATGTCAATAAAAATATTAAAAAGAACAAATAAATAATTTTTTTCATATAAATTATATCTCCGTTTTTTAAGTAATATTATAATATAAAATATATTAATAAATAAAGAAAGAAAGGAAAATAGTTGGTTGAAAGAGCAGGGGAGGCGAGGTCTCCAAGTACAAATTTTAAAACTTCAATATACTGTATTGCATACCTAGACATTTTAGGTTCAAAAGAAAAAATATTTAATGATAAAAATAATGAATATTTAAATACACTCAATATGCTTTATGAAGATGTAGAAACAGAATGTTATCCATTATTTAGCAATAAAGAAAAAAAGGAGTTTTTTATAAAAATATTTTCAGATAATATTTTAATTGCTGTTAATCTTGAAAATAATTCTGAAGAAAAAAATATAAAAATACAAAAAATGTTAAATATAGTTGCTAATATTCAAAACGAAGCTTTAGACTATGATTATTTAATCCGAGGTGCTATTACTATTGGCGAATTTTTTCACAATGATATTTTTGTATATGGTAAAGGATTAATTGAAGCAGTTAATATAGAAGAAAATATCGCTATATTTCCAAGAGTTATTGTTAATAAAGAAATAATACAATTATTTCCTCAATATATTTTTGAAGATGTTGATGGGAACTATTTTGTGAATAATTTTGTATTCAATTTTAATTCTCTTAAATTTGAAACATTAAAACAGGATTTATTAGAATTATTAAAAAATAATTATAAAAACGAAAGAATAAAACAAAAAATAATGTGGATTATTTCATATTATAATAGTTTTAATAATTATTGGAAAAGTCTTGCACCTCATTCCTGTCAATTTATTACTCAGGAAGACATAAATAATTTTATATAGTAATAGATATGGTTAGTTTAACATAACTCAACAATAATTCCTTTATTTTGGTTATTCAGTTATATATTGTTTTTTGTTTAAATTTTTTGAGTCCGTTTTGGGGTAATAAAAGTCCGTTTTTGTCCAATTTCAAAATGAGAAAATCATCTTATTTCCGACCGCAAAAACTGGCATTGTGTTTATAATAGAGGCGAATAAAGAACAAAAAACTTCCGAC
>CANPXC010000092.1 GCA_947585605.1 Candidatus Gastranaerophilales bacterium
AAATGCCTTTTGTGCCGGTTGCTCCATCCAATTGATAACGCTTTCCTTTAATGTGTTTTCGCCCTTGTATGAAATAACGCTTCCGGTATTATATGTTGATTCATTTGTTCTGACAAATAAAACAGAGGTAGAAACCGCGTCATTTAAATAAGTTTGTCCGAAAGAGGCAGATAATGACGGTGATACTTTTGCTTCAATACTTTGTGAATTAACGACGGCGGGAATGGGCGCCATGTGCCTTGAATTACTTAAAAACGCGTTAGTAAATGCTTTTGAACCGTCCCAAATCATATTTTCAGCTTTTATATTTTGTTCAATATTGTATTGAGTTTCATTAACCTTTAATTTAAACAACCTTTCACCGTTAACATCAGAGAGCGCACTGTCATCCACATCATCAAGTTTAAGTTCTACCGCGTTTTCTTCATATCTTTTCGAAATGTTTTCAATAGCCTGCTGTTCGAATTCTTCATCGGTAATATCATTATCTGTGTTTTCGGGAGTATTCGGAATTTCATCATTAATTTCAAATGTTTCAATATATCTGTCCAATTTTTTGAAATCGGATAAATCATTATTTTGAGCAAATGACGTATCTGCGGTGAATAAAATCAGCATAAAAATAAAAATTATTTTTTTCATAATGATATTGTGAATTAAATCTAAATGTATTTCAATAAGGTATTTATATGAGTATATTTTGGTGACTGTATAAAATTTAGGTATTAAGTATATATTATATTAAGTTTTGTAACAAAGAATTAAAATTGTCATAACGCTTATTTCAAAAGGATTTAAAGGATTTTTCTTAAAAAAAATTAAAAAATTAGTATATATTTTTTAAAAAGACTAGCAAAAAATATTTATAAGAGGTTTTAAAATTAAATGCAAAAGAAATAAACACGGAGATACAAATGACAGATATTAATAATATACCAAACTATGGACATAATGTAGAAAAAATCGAAAAAAATAATAAACCTTCAGTAAAACATGAAGCAATAAAGCCCGAAGAAACTCAAGTAAAACAAACTTATGTTCAGGATACGGGTGTTCTCGGACGTTCTCAAATAAAAACGACAAAGGGTGCTGATGTAACAGGCAGTGTAAAAGCGGCTGTTGATTTAGCTCAAAATCACCCGGATGTTTTAGAAGCAAGTGAAACATTTTTTGATAAAGTATTGGAAAAATTTATCAATGACGGAATGGAATATAATGATGCATATACAAGCGCAATACTTGCAGAAGAAGCATTTTTAGAAATGTGTCAAAAAAGTTGCTAAGAAAATCTGATAGTGTTATTATGTTTTGGTTATTTATACCATTGGGAAGATGACCATGGAAAACATAAAAGCTATTGAAGCAAAAGATAGAATAATACTTGCTTTAGATGTTGATACTATTGAAGAAGTTATTAAATACACTGAATTATTAAAAGATTACGTTGGATTTTTTAAAGTCGGGCTTCCGTTATTTACATCTTGTGGTTTTAGAGCAGTAGAAGTAATAAAAGAGCATGGCGGGAAAGTATATTTTGACGGAAAGTTTCAGGATATACCCAGTACCGTAGCGCAAACCAGTATAAATATAGTAAAGAACGGAATTAATTTCTTTAATATAAGTGCAACGGGCGGAAGTAAGATGATGGTAAGCACTTTAAACGCCTGCAATACTTATGCAAAGAAAAATAATATAGAGCCGCCGATTATACTTGCTGCAACATTGTTATCAAGTTTTGGACAGAAGACATTAACAAATGAACTCGGAGTGGAAATGAATATTTCCGCATACGCGTTAAAATTGGCAAAGATAGCGAAAGAAGCGGGACTTGCAGGTGTTGTTGCCCCTGATACTGACGCGGCACAAATAAAAAAAGAGTTAGGTAAAGATTTTATTGTTGTATGTCCTGCCGTAAGGCCTACATGGGCAATAGTTAACGACCAAATAAGAATAGTTTCACCGTCTGACGCGATAAAAGCCGGGGCGGATTATATAATTATAGGCAGACCGATTACGGACGCTCACGACCCTGTTTGTGCGGCAAAATTAATTATCACCGAAATAGAAGAAGCCTTAAAAGGAAATGACGAGGTATAAATGATTATAGGTATTCCCAAAGAAATTAAAGTTAAAGAAGACAGAGTTGCAATTACTCCTAACGGAGTCAAAACACTTACTAAACAAGGGAATAAAATTCTTATAGAGAAAAATGCGGGAATAGGAAGCGGATTTTGTGATGATGATTACAAACAAGCAGGTGCTGTAATCTGCAATTCAGCGGAAGAAATATATAATGAGGCTGAAATGATACTGAAAGTAAAAGAACCTCAGCCTTCCGAGTATAAATTATTAAAGAAAAACCAAATTTTATTTACATACCTTCATTTGGCGGTAGAAAAAAGCCTTACAAAAGAGCTTACGGATAAAAAGATAACAGGTATAGCCTATGAAACAATAGAAACAAAAGACGGGAAATTACCTTTACTAATACCGATGAGTGAAGTTGCGGGAAAGATGTCCGTACAGATAGCGGCCAATCTTTTAGAAAACAGAAACGGCGGCTCGGGTATACTTTTAGGCGGAATAGCGGGAGTAAGCGCAGGTAAAGTAGTAATCATAGGAGCAGGCAGCGTCGGGATTAATGCAGCTAAAATCGCGGTAGGTATGGGTGCAAATGTAAGTATTGTTGATGTTAATACCGATAAATTAAGACAAGCGGATAATATGTTTGGTTCAAAAATTAAAACTTATATGTCAAATGAAGAAAACTTAAAAGAACTGACAAAAGAGGCTGACGCCTTAATATGTGCCGTTTTAATCCCGGGGTATAAAGCTCCGTGCATTATTACGGAAGAAATGGTAAAAAACATGAAAAAAGGTTCCGTAATAGTGGATGTTTCAATTGACCAAGGCGGTATTGTCGAAACTATTGATCAAATTACAACACTTGATAACCCGTATTATGAAAAATACGGTGTAATCCACTATAGTGTTGCGAATATTCCCGGCAGTGTTGCAAAGACCTCAACTGTTGCTTTAACAAATGAAACGATTAAATATGTTAAAAATATTGCTGAATACGGACTTATTGACGCCATAAAAAATGATTATTCTCTTGCAAAAGGGGTAAATACATATAACGGTAAATTAACAAATAAAGGTGTTGCACTGGCTTTAAATATGGAATATACCGAACTGCCAAGCCTTATTGGATTTTAGGAATACCGTCACAGCACATTTGGCAAGCGTTAAATACTTTTGAATAGTATAAATTTTTTCTAAAACACTTAAATTTTGGAGTATTTATTGCATCTTTAAGTTTCATTTGTTTTAAATCACCCGCTTTTAATGATAAACAAGGATATAAATATCCTTCCGGAGTAATATACACGCTTGTCATAGGAATTTGGCACGGTTTATATAATTCCGTTACCGGAGTATTACCTGCATTAAAAAACTTTTCTATACGATTTATATCGTTTTGAGGATTAAATCTCGGGGCATATCTTAACACTGTTTTGGATTGTTTAGACATGCTCTCAAGCTCTTTGTATATTTCTTTAAAATGTTCCATGTCAAAATATAATTCAATAGGATATGATTTTAAGTAAAATTCTTCATTGAAATCATCCCATAATTTAGAATTTTGTCTTAAAGTCTGCTTACGGATAAAAGTTAAAGAAAAGAACTGAGAATTAAGTCTTTGAGCCTCTTTATACAATTTAGGCAAATCATCCAAATTATTTTCAAGCACACAAGTTTTGATATCAAGCATTGGTTTTGATTTTCCGCAGCGTTTAGAGTTAAAATTTTCAAGATTATTAATTACCGTATCCCATAAGCCTTTGCAATTACGGCTTTTATCATGATTTTCACCAATGCCGTCAAGAGAAACGGATAATAACAATAATTTATTTTTAATAAAAGAATTTATTACATCTTCTTTTAATAGAATACCGTTAGAAATAACAGAGATTTTTCTGAATTTTTCAGAAGCCTTTTCATAAATTTTTATAAAATCTTTTTTTAACAGGACTTCGCCGGCAACAAATGAAATTAAAGCAAACGGCGGAATTTGATTAATAATATCAAACCACTGCCCTGTTGTAAGTTCATCTTTTTGCCTTCCGCCCGTGATATAGCAAAAAGGACACTTCAGATTGCAATTATAAGTAAGTTCTAAAATGTATCTCATCGGCATTTTAATTTTGCCGGATTTTGGCGAAAACGCGTAACCGGCATACATTTGCCTTACTATATCGAATAAATAACTATAATCCATAACTTAATTTTATATCATAAAAAAGATGTGTTTACAATTGTTAACATTTGAAAAAAATAATGGCAATAAATCAAACTCAAAAATTTTTATTAATATATAACGAGGAATACATATACACATATAAAAAGGGAATACATAAATGGCGATTGGTGCAAGAGATAAGATTGACCGAGAGCTGGTTAGGAAATATTCCAAACTAAAAATGGATAATCCCGAAACCACGAAACTGGTTGATTCTCAAAAGATGCTATCAGCAATGAATGATTACGCGATGATGCAGCGAAGTATGATTGAAATGAATTCACGGCTAAAGAATATATGCAATGATGTCACGTCGAAATCGGTTGTATATCTGCGGCTAAACTTTAATCCGCCAAGGCCGAAAAGGCAGTGAAGCCGTGTAAAAATAAACGGGGTATCCCGTCTGTAAACCGCAATTCTTTGAATGCGATAACGGATTAGGAATATTCTTTGTAAATAAAAATAAAAACATAAACAGTATTTATACAAAATAATTAACTTTTAATTACAATGTAATAAGAGTTAATTATTTTGTATTGGAAGCTTATGAGTAAAATTATTCTTGGGTCAACTTCACCGCGAAGAATAGAGCTGATAAAAAAACTCGGGTATGAAGTTGAGATTGTACCGCCTGATTATAATGAAAATATAATAAATAAAACTTTTTCTTATGAATTAATTGAACAAACTGCGGAGAACAAAAATATTTCAGTACGCAAGGACTGTAAAATCCCTGCGATTATAGTAAGTGCAGATACAGTTGTTGTCTATAATGATACCATACTGGGCAAACCTAAAAATTTTGAAGAAGCGTATAAAATGCTGTCCGCCTTAAACGGGAATACGCATAAAGTGGTTACATCGGTATGTGTTTATAATATGGAAAACGGCAAAAAAATCATTAAATCAGAAACAAGTGAAGTGACATTTAACAAAATGCCGGATGAAACCGTAAAAAATTATATTAATAAATTTAAGCCGTATGATAAAGCCGGTTCCTACGGAATACAAGAGCTTGAAGAAAACTTTATAAAAGAGATTAAAGGTGATTATGATAACATTGTGGGTCTGCCATGTAATACGTTAAAAAGTATGCTTAAAGATATAATATAGTGTACAATTATAATACCGGAGTTAAGAAGGAGAAAGTAATGAATGCAGTAGATACAGTAAGAGATAAAATCAGAAGTATAAATGATTTTCCGAAGAAGGGTATAATATTTCGTGATATAACAACGGCAATTAAAGACAAAGAAGCGTTAAGAGAAATGATAAACTTTCTTACGGAAAAGTTTAAGAATAAAGGAATTGACTATGTAGCTGTTGTAGAGTCAAGAGGATTTATTTTCGGCAGTGCTTTAGCATACAATATTAATGCCGGATGTATATTAATACGAAAACCGGGGAAACTTCCCGCTGAAACAATCAGTGAAGAATATTCGCTTGAATACGGAACCGATAAATTAGAAATTCACAAGGACGCGGTAGAAAAGGGGAAGAAAGTAATTGTTATAGATGATTTACTCGCTACGGGCGGAACGGTAGCTGCGGCGTGTAAATTGTTAACAAAGGCCGGCGGTGATGTCAGTGCCGCTGCATTTATAATTGAATTAACCGAGCTTGAAGGAAGAAAGAATTTACCCCAAGATATAGAAGTTGTATCAATGATAAAATACTAAAAGGCTGCTAAATGGGTGATGAGAATAAACAATATGAAGCCAGTCAACAGAAGCTTCAAAGGGTAAGAAAAGAAGGACAGGTTGTAAAATCAAAAGATTTTTCGACCGCGCTATCTTTAATAGTAATGTTTATTTTCATATTGAAATTAGCACCGTTTATTTGGAATCAAATATTAGTATTATTTGTGTATTTGTATGATAAAATTCCGGATAAACACCTGGAAGATATAGGCTACACACATCTTGCCGTATCAGTTATTGTTCCGACATTGTTAATAATAGGTCCAATACTAATACTGGCGTCATTTATTGCCATAATAGGCGATTTTATGCAAGTAGGGCCGCTGGTAACAACAAAGCCGTTAGAACCGAAACTGGATAAATTAAATCCGTCTAAATATTTTAAGAATATAATGTCCCCTAAAACAGCATTTGAGCTGGTAAAAAACATCTTAAAAGTTGTAATTTTAGGGATTATAGGCTGGATGGTATATAACTCTCACTTGGAAGCAATAATCGGCTTGGCTTCTATTGATAACAGTTTTGCAATATTAAATGAATTCGGTTCATTGGTAATAGACTTTGTTATAAAAGCCTCAATAGCATTTTTAATAATAGCTGCAGCAGATTACGGAATGGTCAGATGGAAATTTTTACAAGATCAAAAAATGTCTTTTAAAGAGGTAAAAGATGAATATAAGAACTCAGAAGGTGATCCGAATATAAAAGCTGCGTTGAGACAGCGCAGACAGCAATTACTGCAGCAAAAAATGATGGACGCAGTTCCTGACGCAGATTTTGTTGTTACAAATCCCACACATATTGCGTGTGCATTAAAATATGACGCGGAAAAAATGGAATCACCTGTTTTGTTAGCAAAAGGGACTGAATTATTTGCCAAAAAAATTATAGAAATAGCACGCGAGCATTCCGTCCCCGTTATAGAAAATCCGCCTGTTGCAAGAGCTATCTTTCGAATGGTGGAAATAAATTCTTCAATTCCGCCCGAGCTATATAAAGCGGTAGCAGAAATTTTGATTTTTGTATACAATTTGCGAAATACGCAAAAAGGTAGTATTATAAAGTAAAAGATAACAGATTTTAAAAATGCACGCAAAAATAAAAGATTACA
>CANPXC010000093.1 GCA_947585605.1 Candidatus Gastranaerophilales bacterium
AGTTGGAGTTGTAGGTTCCGTATGTGTCGGAGTTGTAGGTTCCGTGTGTAGGAGTCGTAGGTTCCGTATGAGTTGGAGTTGTAGGTTCCGTATGAGTTGGTGTTGTCGGCTCTGTTTCAGACGGGGTAGTTGGTTCTGATTCCGAAGGTGTTGTTGGTTCAGATTCAGAAGGTGTAGTTGGCTCTGTATCATCTGTAGGATTTACAGGATCTATATCACTTCCTGACGGATTTGTAGGAATTGTCGGCTCTGTATGAGTTGGAGTTGTTGGTTCCGTGTGTGTAGGAGTCGTCGGCTCAGTATGAGTTGGAGTTGTTGGCTCCGTATGTGTCGGAGTCGTTGGTTCCGTATGTGTAGGAGTCGTCGGCTCCGTATGTGTCGGAGTCGTTGGTTCCGTATGTGTCGGAGTTGTTGGTTCCGTGTGTGTCGGAGTTGTTGGTTCCGTGTGTGTAGGAGTCGTCGGCTCTGTATGAGTTGGAGTTGTTGGTTCCGTGTGTGTAGGAGTCGTCGGCTCTGTATGAGTTGGAGTTGTTGGTTCCGTGTGTGTCGGAGTTGTTGGCTCCGTATGTGTCGGAGTTGTAGGTTCTGTTTCAGAAGGAATTGTTGGCTGCGTATTAGATGGTGTTGTCGGCTCTGTTTCAGAAGGAGTTGTCGGCTGCGTATTAGATGGTGTTGTCGGTTTTGTATCATCAGGAATACGGATATTTTCATCCTTATCCTTATCAGTACAATCACAATCTTTTTTATCGTTGTCATCACAATCACAACCGGGTTTTGCCGGCTTATCACAATTGCAATCTGTATCACAATCGCAATCACATGGTTTTAAAGTTGCGCAATCATTAATTCTGTAATTAAATTGAGGAAGTTTTAATTCAACTCCGTTTTCAAATTTAGAAACACCGTTTTCATCAACAAAACTGTATTCCAATAATCTGTTTATATCTAATACTGAATTTTGAACAATTTCTTCTATGGATTTACCTTCAACATCATATCCCGGAAGTGCGTCAAACACACCGAAATTATGAATACCGTTCTTATCTTCAAATTCAGCAGTAAATATTGGCAAGTTTGCCATAACTACTTGTTGTAAAATCTGATCGGAGAATTGCATACCATAGTTAACATCATGGTTCATTTCTAATTTACCGTTAACTACATTGGCAAATCTGCCATTACCGTCCGGTGAAGCATAGAATTGAAGAATATCTCTTGCGGTAAATACATCGCCGGCTTTCATTGAACCGTCTGCATTTTTATTATCAACTATTGCAATGCTTCTGTCGTTTTGTCCGTCAACTACCGCAACGGGAGATATTTGATAAACAACACCGTCACTCGTTTTATGTTGAGTGTCGGCATTATGAGCTTGGTTTGTAAATACAGCTACAGGCGGTAAGGAAATACCAATCATGATATCATCCATATTTTCATCTAATGTTCTGTTTAAATCATCAATACTGCCTGTTTCTAATATTTCATAAAAATTCATGTCATCAACTACATTTTCAAATTCCAATGCATTTGCAGGTGAATTTACAATTGATGAAACTATATCTCTGTATGTCGCGTCATCAATATTTTTACCGTATGCGGCATAAACCATATCTGAGAAGGTTCTGAATTCGCCGTCCATTAATTCATCTTCGCTGTCAGAAATAACACTTGCTGACGACATTGACGGGGTATAAATTCTTTGTGCGCTGCAAAATGTAGTATCTGTAGGTTCTTCACCTTGTACTTGATATACAATGGTTGAAGGAATTATTAATAATCTTGTATCTAAAGTTTCATCACTGCTTGATAAGCCTTTATATAAATCTAAATTACCGATAGTTTCGTAACTTTTTGCATTTTCTCCAAGTTCTTTTCTTACATATTGTGATAAAGAAGGATTGCTTTGAATAATTTCGTCAATAGCTTTATTTCTTGCAGCTTCATAATCTCCGCTGTATTCACCTTCTGCTAATTTCTTTAAATCATCTGATAATACTTTATCAATAATTTCATTTAATGTATTACCTTCAGTAACATCATCAGATTTTTTTTCTGTAATAGTAACAATAACTGAACCACCGTCGTTTCTGGGAATACTTTCATTCGGATGTAATTCAACTTCACCGTCTGAATTTGTAAAATAAAACTCTGTTATAGGGAATGCAGCAAATCCTACATCTGTCAATTGAATTTTACCGTTCAAAGGAACATGTGCATTAAGTGAAGCATCTAAATTTTCTCCTGCTTGTTCCAATGTCATATCAGGAGATTGTGTTTCATGTGTATCACTACCTTTATTAGGAACATCAATATCAGGACTTATTTGAATTGATGAACCGTCTGCTGCAGCACAACTTGTAAGAATTGCACTGGTAAGCAAGGCAGCCCTTAATGCGTCTGCTTTTATATCTTTATTTTTTGTCTTTGAAGCTGCAGAGTTATTATTTTTATTATCTTTATTTTTTACATTTTTAGTCGTTTGAGGCTTTGCATAACGATTTGAAATATTACCTATTCTCATGTAAAAGTACTCCTTTATTTATAATTTTATACAAACTAAATACAACTGAATATAAAAATTTGCGAAATCTAAACATTGTTTTAAAAATTATTTACAATATTTAACATATTTTTTTATATTCATATTGAATTAATAAAAAAAACAATATAAAATTTTTTAGAGTGGTTATTCATGGGCAAATGTAAAAAGAGAATTTTAAATAAAAATACGGATAATTCATCTACCGTTCTTAAAAGACACAATGTTATTTCTAATATTATTAACAATATCAGAAATAACAAACTTAATGATGAAACCAAAAAACTAATAAGCCTATTCGGTATTACAATTGAAGAACTCACGGAAGCCGGAGCCTCCTTTGAAGAAATTAAAGCAGTTAAACACCTTATTTTTTAATTGCTGTCAATTCTTCCAAAGATACCTTTTCCTGAACCGAGTTTTCAAGATTTTTTAAAGTATAATATCCGTTCTTTAATTCGTCTTCGCCTATAATAACAGCACTCTTCGCAATTTTAGCAGCCTTTTCAAGCTGTTTTGCAAATTTTCTTGAATTATAATCAAATTCAGCGGAAAAACCATGCTCCCTCAATTTACAAGTTAATTTAACAGCTTCAATTTGGTTGTCAGAAACAACAAAGAAATCAATTAAATCTTCATTTAATTGCGGAATTAAGGAATTTAATCGCTCTACACCCATTGCCCAGCCCACTGCAGGAGTATGAGGCCCGCCCAAGGTTTCAACTAATCCGTCATACCTTCCGCCGCCGCATACAGCATTTTGAGAGCCTAAATTATTTGACTTTATCTCAAACACAGTCTTTGTATAATAATCCAAACCTCTTACCAAGAAGGTGTTTTCAACATATTTTATATTTAATGAATTTAAATACTGCTTTAACTTATTATAATGGTCGGAACATTCATCGCACAACTTAATGCCTGATACGGAATTTTTTAAATCATACTCTTCAAACAGTTTATTGCAGGTTTCATTCTTACAATCCAATATTCTGAGCGGATTTTTTTCGTATCTGCTTTTACAATCATCACACAACTTGTCTAAAAACGGAGCTATGGCTTTTTTTAATTGTTCCTTATAGTCGGCTCTGCACTTACTGCAGCCCAATGAATTAATTTCTACAACCAAATCATTTAAACCGAGCGATTTTAAAAATTCCGAAGCAAGCATGATACATTCAGCGTCTGCACTTGCATCTTGTATACCGAACATTTCAACACCTATTTGATGAAATTGTCTTTGTCTTCCGGCTTGAGGTCGTTCATATCTGAACATTGGCCCGAAATACCATAATTTTACAGGAGGACTTTCACGGTACAAATTATTTTCCAGATATGCTCTGACTACGCCTGCCGTATTTTCAGGACGCAATGTTAAACTTCTGTCGCTTTTTAAAAAAGTGTACATTTCTTTATTAACTATATCCGTCGTATCTCCGACACCTCTTTCAAATAAATTAGTGTCTTCAAATATCGGAGTTCTAATTTCTTTAAAATTAAATTTTGTAAAAACATCGCAGGCATTTTTTTCAATCTGCTGCCAGTTTTTAACTTCTGACGGAAGAATATCTCTTGTACCTTTTGGCGCTTTTATGCTCATATAAACCTCAAATCTGTTGTGATTTCACTATTTACCCTTCAATATAGCTCATTTAAAGCAGTTTGAATACTGGTATTTCCCCGAAATTTTTACTCTGTGCGCTGGCACCGTTTGTTTGCAGCAGACATTCCGGAGTATATTTCGGCAAAATTATATAATAAAAATATTTATCAATAAACAAATTTTAAAGTATAATTTTATATAATTGTTATGATAAAAAAAATATTAGTTAACCTGTTATTAATTATCCTTGTATTTGCTTTTATTGAGTACAAATCATTCCTTGTAACCCAAACGGCAAATACAAAATTCAAACTGCAAGCAGACAAACTGCCTGATAATAATACTTCCGATTTTAAAACGAAATATGTTATTTTAAAAGATTTCAATGTTTCTAAAAAGTACAAATCATACTACAAAAACACCGAAAAAAAGCCGATTCTATGGTTTGGCTGCTCTTTTGCGCAAGGTGCCGGACTT
Source organism: Candidatus Gastranaerophilales bacterium (assembly GCA_947585605.1). Lineage (GTDB taxonomy): Bacteria > Cyanobacteriota > Vampirovibrionia > Gastranaerophilales > Gastranaerophilaceae > Avigastranaerophilus. The sequence continues at coordinate 4,620 of CANPXC010000093.1, forward strand.
AATGAAAATGATGTTCCCTGCAAAAAAATATCAGACTTAACTTTAAGAACATGCCTTAATAAATCAAGCGGAGCTACAAGCACCTCTTTTGTTTATAAACAAATTAATGATGAAAATTTTATTAAAGAAAATCCTAATGCAGACTTTGTTATTTACACCTTTATGTGGAATCATCTCCACAGATTATACAATTATCAAGTAAATCCGCTTATTTATATGTTTAACATCAGATATAAATATAAAAATAACAAATTACAAGAAATTAAACCAATATTCAAACCAATTTACTCATCATTTTTTATAAAAAGATTATTAAATAAAAAAATACATTCCGAAATAAAAAAAGAAGAAAAAAATTTCATACTCTTTAACGCATTAATGAAAGAAAGTGCAGCAAAAATAAAAACAATGTACCCGAATGCAAAATTTATTATTATTGAATTTCCTGAAAGAACAGGCAAAGAATTGCCGAAAAAAGAAATTGATATTCTAAATTCCTACGGAATTGAAGTTTTTAAAGCAAAAGATTACATGAAAAATATTGATATACAGGAAGATAAGTACTGGTTAGCGGATGAAATTCACCCGAGCGCTGAATTATGGAACATTATACTTCCTAAATTAAAAGAAAAATACTCAATGTAAAGGTTTTATCGGAACACAAACCGTAAATTCACTGCCAACATTCTCTTTTGAAGTAAATGTGATAGTTCCTTTATGCAAATCAATGATTTTTTTGGATATAGCCAGCCCTAACCCCGTTCCTATGCCGATTTTTTTAGTCGTGAAACTTGCATTAAAAATTTTTGATTGAATATCTGATTTTATGCCGATACCGTCATCTTTAATTTTTATATACACATTTTTATCATTATAAGATGTAGTAATGGTAATAGTTCCGCCGCCCTTTTCCTGCAGTGCATGGCAGGCATTTACAAGCAAATTCATAAACACTTGATTTAACATATTTACGCTGCAAGTGACAACAGGCAGTTTGGAATAATCTTTTACAACATTTATATTATTTTTCAATTCATGTGCCATAAGCTTTAATGTTAAATCAAGTTCACTATTTATATCAGCCTGTTGGAATTCAGCTTCATCAAGTCTTACAAAGCGTTTTAAAGATTTAACAATATCGTAAATTCTTTTCGAGGCTTCCGTATTTATTGAATTTAATTCCTTTATCAAACTTGTTTTTTCTTCATTTAGATTATTTTGGGAAGATATAATTTTTTCTATTATTGAATTATTAGATTTAATTGAAGCCAGAGGAGTGTTAATTTCATGCGCAACACCCGAAACCAACTGACCTACGGAAGCCATTTTTTCCGTATTTATCAGCTGTAATTGTGTTTCTTTTAGTTCATTTAAAGTTTTCTCCAGCTTTTTGTTTTTATTATCAAGCTGTTGTATTAACTCCGACTGAATTATAGAACTTGCAAGCTGCACCGATAAAGACTGCAATATTTCTAAATTGTCTTCCAAATTAAATTTATGCTTTGTAAACGTTACAATTATTCCCAATAACTTATTTTTATTGTGAACGGGAATAATTACTCTGGTAACCCCTTTGGGTAATATGTCCTCAGCATTATAGTATTCCTTTAAGCATGAAGATACAATTATATCCTTGGTTTTTACTATTCTTTGGGAAATATTATCTTCATACTCCGTTAAAATCCCGACTTCAGAAGAGTTTAGCGAATATTTTATTTTAAATGAGTCTTTTTCCCTGACGGAAAAATAAGTTTTATACGAACCGAATAAATTATTAATTTCCTCCAAAGCGGAAGATAATATTTTTTCAATTTTATTTGTTTCACGGATAACAAGTGAAATTCTGTTTATTGCAGCCATTTTTAATACTTGAGAATTTGCATGTTCTTGCATTTTTAAAAATTTTTTTGTTTCATCTGCCGCTTCATTATACTTTTTATTGAGTTCAGAATATCTGTTTTTATAACTGTTAAGTGCATTTTCGTTAGTAATATCTTTAAAAGAAACAATTTTTACATCATCTATTTTAAAAGTATATATATAATAATATATATATTCTTCATTTAGTTTTTGGTAGGTGCAAATTGTATGAAAATTTTCTTTTGATTTAAGCATTATATCAAGCGGTGTAAGGTTTTTAAGATTTTCGGAAGAAAGCAGACACAAGTTAAAATTAAATCTTTTTTTAAATTTATCAAAAGACTTAAAATCAGAAAAAATATAATTGAATGAAGAATTTCTGAAAATAAGTTGATTACTTTCATTAAAAGCGCATACAGGCTCTGTATAATTATTAAAGAAATCTAAATTCATCATAATTTTTTATTGAAATAAGTAGTAATGATTCATAAAAGCCATATAAATACCTAAAAGTGCGCCGACAAAGACCTCCAAAGGAGTATGACCCAATAATTCTTTCAGTCTTTCCGCCGGCATTTGACCGTGAACATAAAAATCATCGCGGATTTTATTTAAA
>CANPXC010000094.1 GCA_947585605.1 Candidatus Gastranaerophilales bacterium
TCCGATTATGACCGCATTTAAGTTACTGCGCAAAGTCCCAGCCAATATCTCCGCGGCACTCGCTGTTTTACTATTAACAAGTATTACTATCGGCTTATTTTTAAATAATACCCGCTTATCCGCCTGCAGTCTGTATTTTACTTTTCCGCGCGACTCTAATACTAATATTTCCCCGTCAGCTATCATTAAATCCGCCATTAATACCGCATTCGCAAGTATTCCGCCGTAATTATTTCTTAAATCTATTATCAATCCTTTTGTATTATCCGTTTTTTCAAGAATTGTTTTAAAATCTTTTATCGCCTTTTCGCCCATTACGTTTGAAAGAGTTACTATTGCCGTATTATCTTCCGTTATTCTATATTTCATGGTATCTAACGGAATTTCCCGGCTCTGAATTTCTTTAACAATTATTTCTCCGCCGCGCTTGATTGCAAATTTTAATTTCTTTCCCTTCGCATTTTCTATTGTCTTTTGGATTTCTTCCTCTGACATTTGCGAGATTGATTTATCATCAATACTTAAAATAGTATCACCGGGCATAATCCGCTCCTTTTGAGCAGGTGAATTTTTTAATATACCGTCTATAACCATTCCTTCTTCAGTTTTGTTATAAATTACGCCAATGCCCGTAATTTTAGAATCTAAAATTATCTTTTCTTTTGCAAAATTATTTGATTTTAAAAATTTTGTATAAGGGTCATTAAGGCTGGTAAGCATAGTATTTATTGCTACTTGTGCATCTTCCTCGGTTTGAATATATTTTGTATACTTATTCCGCCACCTGAGCCAATTCTGATTATTCATTGTTTTATCAACATATTCGTTCTTTGCTATTCGCCAAGCGTTAATATATAACCTTTGCGGAGCTATTTTCTGCTTCTGGTGCAGCTTTGTATAAACCTTTTCCAATGAGCTGATATCGATATAATTATACGGTTTAAATGCAAAATCTAATATAAACCATCCTAAAGCTATAAGCAGTGTGTATGATATTATATTTTTAATTTTTATTTCTGTTTTCATATTTTTAGTTTATAACCTTTTTCATTGATTTACAATGAATTTTTTGCTTTTATTTTATTTTATTTGCTATAATTAACTTATGAAAAAGTTATTAAAAGATTGTTTATATATTTTTTTTATTGTCGCGGTAATGTTTTTTATAAGCGATTTACCTTCATTCTCGGGAACATTAAAGTTTGCTCAGCTCTCTGATATACATTATTCCTCGGTTCGTGAAGATAACAGTTATAAATTGCTTTCTAAAACTCGTCCGCTGCTTGAAGACGCAATCTCTCAAATTAACAAAGAAAGAAATATTAATTTTGTTATGATAACGGGTGACGGCATTGATAAACCCATAAAAAGCGAACTTGAAAATCTTTGCGATATTTTAAATACACTCCGCTACCCCTGGTATTACGTTTTAGGCAACCATGATACCACCACGGACGGCTATTTAACAAAAGAAAATTTCCTTAAAGTATTAAAAGAAAAAAATCCCAAACACGCCTACGATACAACATATTATACATTCAAGCCTAAAGCCGGATACAGATTGATTGTTCTTGACGGCGCTAAAAATAAAGGGTTTACTTCTAACGGAATTCTCCCAAAAGAAGAACTTGAATGGCTGGACGGAATTTTAAATAAATCAAAAAATGATGTCGTTTTAATTTTTATTCACTTTCCGCTTGTAACGCCTTTCGATTCAAAACGTCATGAAATACTTAACGCTGAAGAATTCAAAGCCGTATTGGATAAGTATAAAATGCCGATTGCAATATTTTCCGGACATTATCACATGACCAAAATCACCAAACGCGGTAATATACTTCACGTTTCAACTCCAACACTTGCTGGTTATCCTAATTCTTTCAGAATTGTTGAAGTAGATAACAAAAGAAATAAAGTTATTTTTAAATTCAAATTTATGGAAACAAATTTAAAAGATTTACAAGCAAAAACCAGAATAATGACCTTGGGCGGCGCGGGTTATTACGGTAAACCAAATGACCGCGACGGAATTGTTATTTTAAATAAAAAAAATTAACGGTGAATTATGAAAAAAAATACTGATTTTAAAATAAAATTTTGGGGAGTAAGAGGTTCTTACCCTATCGCTGATAAAAATTTCTTGGAATACGGCGGTAATACCTCCTGTATCGAAATCAACGCAGGCAGCACAAAAATCATCCTTGACGGCGGAACAGGTATTATTCCGCTTGGCGATAAAATGTTCAAAGAACATATTTCTTCCGCCGAAAATGCACAAGGAAGAAAGCCCATGAAAGTTACCATGCTCCTTAGCCACATTCACCAAGACCATATTCAAGGTTTAAATTTCTTCAAACCTTTAAATGTTCTTACAACACAATTTCTGCTTTTCGGTTACAGCGGCTATGACTCTAATTTGGATGAAACTTTATCCGAACTGATTTTCGGTAAGTCTTTCCCCATAAATCTTTATGATATTACCGCGGATATAGACATTTGTGATATTAACGAAGCCAATTTTATTATATTAAATTGTCCGAGAAAATTTCGCGATAAGGAACACTACAAAGCGAAACACCGCAACGAAGTGAGGATGATTGAGCCTGTATGTGTAACTGAGCGAAATTTTGGAGTGGCACCTTTAAAAGGTGAGCAACTTTACGGTTGCGATGAGCAAGCGGAAGGTTGCGACACTATATTAAATAACGATTGTGACAAACCTATAATTAAAAGGGTATCTGCATTCGAGGAAGTTAAACCTAAAAAAAATGAAGTTATTATTTCTACATTAAAATTAAATTCACACCCAAATTTTGGGGTAATGGCTTACAAAATTTCTTACAAAGATAAATCCGTTGTATATGCAACGGATACTGAATGCTATTCAGGCGGTTCGAAAAAACTGGAATTATTCGCTAAAGACACTGATTTATTAATACATGACAGCCAATATACTACGGAAGATTATTTATCCGTTGTTTCTCCGAAACAAGGGTTTGGGCATTCCACTTTTGATATGGCATTTGAAACAGCTAAAGCTGCTAACGTTAAACAATTAGCTTTCTTCCATTTTGACCCGTCTTATGATGATAAAAAATTGACAAATATTGAAAATTCCTTTATTAAAAAGAATAAGAATTGTTTCTTTGCAAAAGAAGGACTGGAAATTTGTCTGTAAAAAAATTTTTAATATTATTTTTTATTATCTTTTATCCGCTGCAAGGATTTTGTGATGAAACGATAAAAGCGCAAAATAATGCATACAGACACAATAATAAAGGACTTTTATACCTAGAGGATAAATATTATTTCGGCGCCATTAAAGAATTTGAAATAGCTATTGACTTAAATCCGAAATCTCAAGCCAGCGCAATTTTTTATACCAATTTAGGTAAAACTTATGAAACAATCGGTTATGATAATCTGGCACAAATTAATTTTGAAAAGGCGCTTTCGCTAAACCCTTTGTGCTTTGAATATTATCTTAACCTCGCTCAAAATTACAAAAAACTGGGGATTACAGAAGAGAAATTAACATATTATTCCGCTAAAACCAACTCACCGCTTAACAGTATCATGGTTGGGCTTTTATATATTCAAAAGGGCAATGTTACAACAGGAATAACGGTTCTGGACGATTTTTGCGATAAAGAACCAAATTTATTAATTACCTCCGGTGTAAAGAAATACATAAAAGAATTAACGGACATATAATCCGATAGCGAAAATTATAACAATGTCTTTCCGTGGCTGTCGGTTCCGCCCGTTTTTATCAGGTTGTATTTTTCAGCAATTTCTTTTACTGTTTTTCTTGAATAAAATTTTACTATTTTTCTGAGTCCGTTATACGGATAATATACTTCAACCCCTTCAAGCCCCATATCTACAAGCCCTTTAACAAATTTATCGGGATTAAATGTCCAATAACAGCAAGGATGTGCCAATACCGCAATACCGCCTGCTTCTTTTATTCGCTCTATTACTTTTTTCGGACATCTTAATCTTAACAATCTGTACAAATTTAATGTTCTGCCCAGTCTTGTTTTACAATACAGTTTTTCTATATCTTTATCATCTATATTTATGCCGTATCCTAATATATGTATTAAATTCCCCCTGTAATAACAATCAAATTCAACTGCGGGAATAACTATATCTTCTTTTAAAATATTTGTATTCAAATATGCATCAATTGTATTATGATCGGCTATTGATATATATTTTAGCCCCCTTCTTGCGGCTTGCTCCACAATTTCATAAGGTGTCATTTTGCCGTCAGATTCATTTGAATGTATATGTAAATCCGCTTTTATATAATAATCTTCTTCTTCCAGTGATTTTAATATTTCTTTTAGTTCTTCTTTTTTCATATATACGCATATCTCAAATTAGTATGCTATTATAATAGACAAAAAAGGGAAATTATGGCAAGAAAAAAATATAATAAATTCATAAATGTTTTTCAAATTTTCTTCTCCAGTATAAAACATTATTTTTTATATCTGGACCAATGCGTAAAACAACTTTTGTTTCCCGTATTTGGTCAACTATTAAGTATTATTGTTATCTTTACTTTGACATTTTACTTCCAAGCAAACATTGACAATATAAGAAGCTTTAATCCTTTCTTTTATGACGATAAAAATTTAATTATTTGTTTTTTTATTGTCCTGACGCCGTTTTTTCTGGTTCTGCTTAAAGCAATTTATGATTATATGATAGTTTTCTGCTCTTTTAACCTTTTATTTTTCACCACAATGGGAAAATCAAAAGTAAAAAATATTGACTTCACCGCAAATAATAACACAATTAAAAGAAAACTGTTTTCATACGTGATTTTATTATTACTTGTCAGTTTAATTTATTTACTGTTTTTACTGCCAAGTTTAATTTTAATAATACCTATTATAATCGCAGTTATATATTTAAGCTTGTGCTTTCAGGTATTCGCTTTTGAAGGAGATATTTCTCCGATTAACTGCATAAAAAGAAGCATTCAACTGGTCAAAGGAAATGTCATACCTACGATTATTATGATATTGCTTTGCTATTTCGTATGCTATGAGTTCTTAACAAATCTTTTTTTATGGAGCTTTGAAAAAATATCCGTTTCCGCATTTTTTATTGAAAGATTTGAAACATTTTTTGAACTCCTTCCCGTAAAAGATTGGAATGCTAACCTTTGTGCAATATTAGACAGCCTTCCGATATCTATATCACAGCGTCCTGATACATTAATCAGCGCTCTTGATATTGCAATGCAAGCTTATAGAACTATGATTGCTTTTATAATAATAAGTTTTACACTGCCTTTTAGGTGCTGCTGCTTTACTTCGCTTTATAAATTATATGATTCCGAAAAAATTAAAGAAAATTCAAAACAGACCGATGAAATAATTAAGAGAGCTGCCGGTAAAAAAAGAAAGAATTAATTAGGGATTATGTTTAAGTGTAAAAAATGTAATTCGATTGATAAATTTGAATTGATGTTCAACCCGCAATATACGGGAGCAAAAAATTTTTCTGTTGAATACACAAAAAACGGCGATATTAAAATTACAATAGACGGTTATACCTTCATTCCCGATATCAGGTTTATGAACTCACATGCGGTCTGCGGATATTGCGGCAGCATAAACTGCTGGGATTATAATTAATTCTTGTTAATTTTTTATACAATTTTTTTTACAAAATAACAAATTATTTTATGTTATGAATTATAATTCATGTTAGAGTATCCGGGAAATTCTATGATAATTCAATCTTAACTGAATCTAATAGTTTTTTATCGTGAGGTGCTAACTAAAATTAGGAATAGTATATGATTTCAAGTAATATTACATTCGGAGCAATGTTTAATACAAGAGAAATTGCCAATATTCTTTCCGGTAAAGAAGCAGGATCACGCGAATTTTTATCAAAAATGACGGAAATCCCCATTGAAAAACTTATCGCATATAATAATTCTGATACATTTTCAATCGGCACAAACATTTGTAAACATGAAATAATAAAGCAATATCCCGATTTAAAGCCTTTAACCGATATTTCAACAGTAATTTCCGATAAAATTAGTAAATTTTTTGCGGGAAATAAAAAACAATATAACAAAATTATTGAACTATTTAATCAAAGAGATAAAACGATTTCCGATATTTGTAATAAATATGGTGATTCCATCGATATTAAACCAATTAACATTCCCTGTTTAAAGAAATAACAAACATTATTAATTTTGGGGGATAAAAATGGATAATAATATTGAAAAAAGAAATATCGATTTAATAAAAAAGTTTGAAAAAATGATAAACACGGCGGATAAAGAGCTTGCGTCGGAACTTATATCCGAAAAAGCCTCATTTTTTACGCCCGCCTCGGATAAGCCTTTATATGGAGCGGAAGGGTACTTATCAATAGTACATTGGATGAGAACAGGTTTTAGTGATGTACAATGGCATATTGATGATTTAGTCACAAGCAGCGATAAAATAGCTGTCCGCTGGATATTAACAGGTACGCATGACGGCGAATTTTTAGGCGTTAAACCTACAGGCATTAAAATAAAAACATCGGTCATGAACTTTTATTATCTCGACGAAAACGGCAAGTTTATAAATGATATAGCCGCAGAAGGTATGATTGGTATTTTAAGACCGCTTGGTTTATGTAAATAGATTGTTTTCTCCGGCTCGGCTTAAAATAATTTATTTAGTAATACTTCCGCCCCATTCAACAAGTGTAAAGCCTTTTCTTTCAAACGGTTTTAGTGTTTGGGGCAGAGGCTTATCTTTTCTTTTTGCTTTTGATATTATTATTTGAACTCTGTTTATACTCTCCGGTTTAGGCTCAACATATAATGGGTAAAGATTTTGTACTTCTTCATTTTGAAGAAAATATATTTTGTATTTTTTCCAATTTTTATCAAGCGCCGTTTTACTCCAGTAGCGGACAAACTCTTTTTTCTCCGCTTCATTAAATTTGAGTTCATCTGCCTTAGCGGTTAAAAACGTTTCTATATCTTCTTTTTTAACAATAAAGCCGTAATCTTTCTTTGGTATGGG
>CANPXC010000095.1 GCA_947585605.1 Candidatus Gastranaerophilales bacterium
CTTTCGAACTCGCTCGCTTCGCTCGACACCGTTCTACGTAAAATCCGCTCGAACCTTATACAAAGCTTCGCTTTGACGGGTTCTCACCCCACAAAAAAAGAGTCTTTCGACTCCTTTGAAAATGGGGCGGACAGTGGGGTTCGAACCCACGCATATCGGAACCACAATCCGAGGCCTTACCACTTGGCGATGCCCGCCGTTTGTTTTGAATATAATACAAACATTGCTTTTTTTCAACTGATTTTTTTAATCAAAAAAAGGAGCTTGTTTCAGCTCCTTTCTATTGCAATTCATGCCCATGCCTGCGCATGATTAACTCTAGTATCTTTCCAAATATAAATTCAATTCATAAGGAGATACCGAAGTTCTGTATCCGTCCCATTCAATTAATTTAGATGACATAAATTCTTTAAATATATGTTCACCGAGGGCAGATTTAACAATTGCGCTCTTTTTCATAAGCATTAATGCTTCATATAAACTTCCGGGGAGCGTTTCAATCTTAGCGCGTTTACGTTCTCTGTCATCCATTTTGAATATGTTTTTATCGATATCGAGCGGCGGTTTTGTTTTCTTTTGAACACCGTCAATAATGGATTCCAAAATTACTGCAAGAGCTAAATAAGGGTTGCACGACGGATCCGGTGAACGCAGTTCCACTCTGGTTGCATTACCTCTTTTAGCGGGAACTCTTATTAACGCCGAACGGTTTGCTAATGACCAAGCTAAATAAACCGGTGCTTCATATCCCGGAACTAATCTTTTATAGCTATTTACCGTTGGATTGGTTATTGCCGTAAAGTTTCTTACATGGTCTAAAAGTCCGCCGATTGCGTACAAAGCGGTTTCGGAAAGCTGATGAGCGCGTTTTGCGTCGTAAAATGTATTTTTTCCGTTTTTAAAGAGTGATAAGTTACAATGCATGCCCGAACCGTTAATACCATAAATCGGTTTAGGCATAAATGTTGCGTGTGCGCCGTTCAAATTAGCGATTGCTTTTACTGCATATCTAAAAGTAATAATATTATCCGCACTGGTTAAGGCGTCTTCATATTTAAAGTCAATTTCGTGCTGGCCTGCGGCTACTTCGTGGTGGCTGGCTTCAACTTCAAATCCCATTGAGCTGATTGTTCGCACAATTTGTTTTCTTAAATTTTCGCCCATATCATCGGGGGCTGCGTCATAATATCCTGCCTTATCGTGAGTTTCAATTGTAGGACGCCCGTTTTCATCCCTTTTGAACAGGAAAAATTCAGCTTCAGGCCCGACATTCATTTCATAGCCCAAATCTTTTGCTTTTTTCATAACTCTTTTTAAATTAGAACGGGGGTCGCCTTCAAACGGAGTTCCGTCGGGATTATGTATATCACATATAATTCTTGCTACATTTGTTCCCGCATTTTTATCTTCACGGAACGGTAAAAGGGTAAATGTTGATATATCGGGATAAAAATACATATCCGATGTTTCAATATTTCTAAAACCTTTAATTGAAGAACCGTCCAGCATTGTTTCATTGTTTAAGATTTTATCAATCTGAGCGCTTGGCACAGACATATTTTTAACTTGTCCGTTAATATCGCAGAATTGAAGTTTTATAAATTCAACTTTTTTTTCTTTGATAATTTTTTTAATGTCTTCGGCACTATACTTGTTTTTTCCCATATTTCCGCCTTTCTTTTAATTTTTTTATTATTATAAAATTTTTAGGAAAAAATAACAAGCATTTTTTGCGTTTTTATAAAAATTGCACAAAAAATTTGACGAAAATGTCATTTTTTTAGTGCAACTTGTCTTATTTTGAATACATTTTTGCTTAACTTAACACTTTTAACAAAAATTGCAAATTTTTTAGATATTTAAAAAATACCAGTAAACAAATTCTTTTTTATTCTTAGTATATTTAATTTTTCTTGATTTTAAAACTTCATCAATTTTGGATTCCAAAAACACCAATATTTTTTTGCCTTCAAAAGTTTCCCAATCTTCATAATGCCTTACAATAATTAACTTACAGCCCGGTTTATTATCCTTTATAAGTAAATCCAAATAATCATTCAAGGTTTTATCGGCTTTTTCGGGAGTATCAGCTATATCAAAATACATTGTAAAAGAAAGATTCTTTTTATACTTTAAATAATAATTATAAAATAAAGCCCAATCTCTTATTTCTTCCGTAGTAAGAACTTGTCCATTACTTTGAATATTTTTTAATACGTCCTTCATGGCATAAGCCATTACATTTCTGCTTTTTTCCGACACACGCAAATTTATCTTTTCTTCGGGAATATTTACATAAGGAATACATTTTAAATTTAAAATTATAAAAATAAAAACAACACAAATTAAAGATTTAATATAATCCGGCAGTGCAGCATTCAGCTTGTCATCTTGAAATTGCTTATTATCCGAGATTTTTACCGTTAGCAATATTAAAATAGGGATTAAAGATAAAATCATTCTTCCGACAAGGGGATAAATATGCAAAAATGAAGCCAAAGTATAAGCTGCAATTATTAAAGTAAAAAGAATGCCGTACTTTCTGTTATATTTTAATAACAAGACCAATCCCGCAATTAAAAAAGCGATAATAATATAAAAATATTTATCATTATAGTTATAAATTGAATACATAAAGAAATTTGATAATACATCGTGTACAGACTTTGCGGAAAATGTTAAAAATCCGCTTTGCCATTCAAATTCACTTTTTTCATAAGAATGAATATTTATATACAATAAACCCATATATGTACAACTTAAAACATATCCAAAAATAACGGGGATAACTTTTTTAGATATACATTTTTCTTCAATTAATTTTGCACATATAAAAGCCGGTGTTATAAAAACGGCAGGGAAGGACAATATCGGTAAAAGAAAAGCCGTAATTGAACATAAAACCATATTTTTAATGCTTATATCTTTAAAATGAATGTAATCATAAATAAATATCAAAAATAAACAAACCATAACATCCGTTGAATATGGTTTAAACTCTTGCGAATAATATATTAAAGGCACGCTGACTGAAAAAATAAACACTCCCAATAAAACAGGGATTTTACTTTTGAACAATTTTAAAGAAACAAAAGTGAATAAAATCAATGATATAATTGATGAAATAAAAGATACCAAAGTGAAAATATGAATTTTGTAACCGAATAACTTTAATAAAATAAATACCGAAGCGCAAAATAACGGCGGACATTTATAATGTGCATTTACATGTGTAAAAAAATCAACAAATGAGCATTGAAAAAAAGGTAAAGCTAAATTCAGTTCATCACCCCAAAAATTCATCCCTTTTGCCCAATATAATGCTCGGATTAAAATCCCGCACAAAAGTATAATCACCAAAAATATATAAAAAAATATATTCAATTTATTTTTTAGATTTGAAAACATAAACAAATTATATAGAAATATATTTAAAACTGCAATAAAAAAACTTCCCCGTATATAAACCTTTGACTTATAAATATGTCAGTATAATAATAGAATTTATGAATAAAATTGTTTTGGCACAAATAAATCCGATAGCGGGGAACATAGAATATAACTCGCAAATTATTAAGGAAAATATAAAGAAAGCAAAAGAAGAAAAAGCCGATTTAATTATTTTTCCGGAGCTTGCGATTATGGGCTATCCTTTCGGCGATATATTTATGCGTCATAAAACCATTATTAATAAACAGATTGAAGAATTAAATAAAATAACTCACTTAACAAAAAACATTACGGCAGTTATCGGATTTGCCGAACCCACAGAAGATAGTGAAAAAAAGCCGTATTATAATTCTGCGGCGGTGCTTCAAAACGGTAAAATTATAAATATAGTAAGAAAAAAACTTTTGCCAAATTACTGTGAATTCAACGATTACAGGTATTTTGAACCCGCAAAAGAAACTTCCGAAATTTTTGAATTGAACGGTGAAAAGTTCGGAATAATAGTATGTGAAGACAGTTTCAATGACAAATTATTCTTTAAGAATGAATGTTTATACCAAACAGACCCTATTGAAGAATTAATGAAGCATAAACCTTCAACCATTATAAATTGTTCTTGTTCACCCACAAGAAACGGAAAAGAATACATAAAAAATGCTCTGTTTTCATCCATTGCCAAAAGGTACAAAGTTAATTACATATACGTAAATCAAGCGGGATATGCAGATAATTTAGCGTTTGACGGCACATCAAGAATTTATAACAAAAAAGGTGAACTTACTTTAAGAGCGAAATCTTTTGAAGAAGATTTTGCAATTGCCGTTGATTTCAAAGGAAAAATCGAAAATCTTCCCAAAGGAATGGATAAAAAGCAGGATATATCGGTATTTAATTTAAATTATAAAAACGATTTAGAACGAACATATAAAAATTTAATCTTGGCAATAAAAGATTATTTCGGCAAAAACGGATTTAAAAAAGCTGTTTTAGGATTATCCGGCGGACTTGATTCATCCGTCTGCGCGGTATTGTTAGCTGACGCATTGGGTAAAGATAATGTTTGGGGAATATCAATGCCCAGTAAAATCACATCAAAAGAAAGCAAAAATGACGCAAAAGAACTGGCTTCCAAGTTGGGTATTAATTTTCTGGAAATTCCGCTGGCTGAAGAAATTGATGTACTAAAAAAAATGCTTGGCAATACTTTTTCTCAAATCAATACTGAAAAATTTGAAAAATCCACAACAATAGAAAATCTCCAAGCAAGACTGAGAGCAACGTTATTATGGAGTGTTTCGAACGAACATAAACAAATGCTGCCTATCGCGACCAGTGATAAATCGGAATTATACATAGGATATGCAACTATAAACGGTGATATGTCAGGCGGTTATGCTCCTATAGCCGATGTTACAAAAACAAAATTGTTTGCCTTAGCTGATTTTTTAAATAAATATCGTAAAGAAAAAAATGCCGTTCCAAAAGCAATACTTGAAAAGCCGCCCGGCGCAGAGTTAAAAATTAATCAAAAAACAGGTAAAACCGTCTGTGCCGAAGAGGAAAACATGCCCTATGAATTTTTGGATGAATTGATTTGGTTTGTTGAAACAAAAGGCTTCGGGTATGAGGATTTTTTAAACCATAAATTTTATTACGAAACAAAACATAAACTTTCGCGGGAACAAAAAGAGGAATGGATTAAGAAGTTCTTTTGGAAGTCACATTGCGCGGTTTATAAGTGGCACATCCTGCCGCCGAGTGTTATTACAGATTCTCACTCAATCAACCTTGCCGAATACCGCCAGCCTATTATTTCAAAAGTGAATTAATTTTAATAATATTTTATTTATATTGCATGAGATTTAATATAAACATCACTTATTGTATATACTGTTTTAAGGCTACCTGCAGGGATTTTAGCGTCTTTACCCTTCATCAAAAGAAAAAGCGGACATAAAAATACGCTTAATACAATAGATAAAACCATTTTATCATCAGGTTCTTCTGTTATAACGGTAGATAAGGGAATATAAGTATTATCAACAGCTTTGGTATGAAAATCACTAATAGTAATTTTTGCGGAACGTCCTATATATGTTTTTGATTCAAAATTGATATTTGCATTAACCGAAGCACCTGATTTTATTAAAATATTACCATTTTCATCCGTAACATCCTGCGCCACAATAAATGTCACTGTATCTCCTGATTTAATATTTTCTGTATTAATTTCACTGATATTTTTAATCATAACCGGACTATGAGCAGGTAATAATTTTTTCCCAATAGCATTAGAAGATGCAATATAAGACGGATACTCAAAACTTGCATTGAAATCCTTATTTTCTTTAATAAATTCATATAATGTCTGCTTCCCGTCTTGAGCTAACGATATATGAGAAGGGAAAATTAACATAAATGATAAAATTAGTATTAAAGAAATAATTTTTTTAATTTTCATATCTTTTTCTCCTTAAAATATAATTAATTCCTACAGTAATCAAAAGACCTATAATAAGCCCAATACAAAATCTTGTAATATTAAATGTATTTACATGAAATATGTTTAATAAAATATCCGCACTGCAAATTAAAGCCAATGAAACAAATAATTTTCCGTTGATGTTCAGTTTACCTGCAAGCGCCAAAATGCAGGTGAAAGTTACACTTAAATACACCCCTAAACACCTTGCGCAAAGTGAAACGGGGTAGCCTAAAAACCAAAAAGAACGCTCAGGGTTTTGGTGGCATGCATTTGAAAGAATAAAACTTAACTTTGCACTTAAGTCATAAATTCCGAAATGCGATAAAAATGGCACAGCCAAAGCACCAAGCCAAAAGAAAGCACTATACAACGCCAATAAAATTATAAAGGTATTTTTTATGTTTTCCACAATTCACTCCGTTTATGAACCTGAGATTTGGCTATATTCGTATGGTAAATTTTGTTTTTTATATTTTAAATATACTTACATTTAAACTTACTTTGTCATATTAGAAATAAGTTATAACAAAATAAATGATATTGTCAAGTACAATATAAGGAAAAAGAATGACTGTAGACAGGAAACTTATGCGTAACGGCAACGGATGGGCAATAAGTATAAATTCTATAATACTTGGTTTTTTGGATGTTAATCCCGAAACGGATATGGTTAGATATACAATTGAAAACGATAAACTGATTATTACAAAAAGTGATAAAAAAATTCAAAAATAAACTATATAAATTGTTTTTACAATTCCCCATTTAAATTCTCCCATTCTTTCTTTTTAAATAATTTACTTGATTAAACTTTATGTTTAATTTATAAATACACATGAACAATAAATCATGGTAGGTATAAAAGGAGATAGAAAAACTATGGTAAATGTTGCAATTAACGGATTCGGAAGAATCGGAAGAAACACTTTAAGAGCAGCAATCAAAGAAGG
>CANPXC010000096.1 GCA_947585605.1 Candidatus Gastranaerophilales bacterium
GGATCCTGATGAACCCGATCCTGATAATCCTGATATTGGTGAACCTGAACCGGATCCTGATAATCCATATTATGACTTGTGGAATCCAAATGAAATGAGCTGGAGAGATTTCCTTAAAAAATTAAGGGAATGGCTTGGTGATTTATTTGACCAAATATTCGGATAAAATTCTCATAATATTAAATTTTCTTAACAAATAAGTAAATAAATTAAAGTTTATTCAAAAAAGCACGATTATATAAAAGAGAAATTATATAAGGAAATAAGATGGCTTTTAGAGTAAATCGATTCGGAACTGTAAATAATAATGAAAATATTATTGAGAAAAGTCCAAACAGAAAAAAATCCCCAAATGATAACATACCGGATGAGAATTATAAAAACAAACAAGATTTAGCGTGGAGAGCCGAGAATGCAAAAGCAGCTCAGCAAAAGCTGCTAATTAACAATCACCGAAGTCCTAATCCTAATTCATATCCGGACTATTCAAGCGCTACGAGAGGCACTCGTTTACCCAAAAACGTTCCCGTAAGATTAACAGGGAAGGAAGAACTTAAGCTGTCTTCGGGAGAAAAAGCCGTAATATTAGATTTAGGCAGAAATGATCTTCAGTATTTATTTAGACAAATGAGAGTCGGTGAAAGTATTACCGTTGGCAGAGCAGCTGATTTAAAACTTACAGACAATCAAACTGTATCCAGAATTCACCTGATTTTAGAAAAAGCACAAAAAGGAATATTAGTAACGGATGTTTCAACAAACGGAACATATATCGAAAGACAATACACCTCTATAAATCCGAATGAATTAGTAAGGTATGAGGGCAATGAAGGCAAACCTATAAATCCTAATTATATAAGCGCGGCCAAAGATACCAGAACATATCTAAATGAAGCTATTACAAGCGGATATTATACATCAAACTATATAAACTATTTCAATACAATATGCAAAAGCCACGTAATAGCATATCAAGGATTTGACGGTAATAAAAAGTGGTATGAAGATGTCGGAAAAGGTAAAATAGATATACATCCCGGCGAAGTACGCCGCCCCGGAATACTTAGAAACAGAAGATTAAATGAAGCTTCAATGTGTGAAGATATTGCCCGTCAATATAATGATCCATACAGAGTTCTTTCTGACTCCGTAGTTCGATTAGAAGGTATTCCAATTCAATTTTTACCAAGAAATATCGGAACTTATGATTATGAAGATAACTGTATAGACTACTGTCATTATTATCCCGACGGGTGGGCAATGGATGATTATTTTGAACAATTATACAGAACGGCAAAAGAAGCTGTATATCTTATAGATAACAACGCGACCCAAAAAGAAATTCTTTATAAGCTTGCGGAACACTATCAATATGCGGCAAATGCCAGACCGTTCGGACAAATTAATAATTCATTATTTATGAATGAAGTAAATACACTGCTTCAAAAAGCAGGTATGAGAACAATGCCGCACGGAGATTTGGATAACGTTGCTCAAAGATTGCAGCCTGATTCTTTTAAAAGATATTTCTACGACCAATATTACAAAACAGCTTTAAAGTAATATACGGATGAAAGATTATAACAGCCTTAAAATTGCATGAAACCGTTTATTATGGTAATATGCTGGTAAATATAATACTTTTAGAAAGTTTAAAATTTTGAAATTTTTACAAAAAATAAAAAATTTCATACTTGAATGTGATTATAAATTTACGTATTTTGAGGTTCATTTAACCGAGCATTGTAATTTAAACTGTCAGTCTTGTTTTCATTTTTCCCCTCTGGCGCAGGAGGAGTATGCCGATTTATTGTCTTTTGAAAATGATTTTAAAAGATTGGCGCAAATAACTAAAGGAAAAATAAAATCATTAAGTTTAATGGGAGGTGAACCGTTACTACATCCTAAATGCACTGAGTTTTTTAAAATAGCCAGAAAATATTTTCCTAATTCTAATATATTACTTGTAACAAACGGTATTCTGCTATTTGAAACGGATGAATTATTTTGGGAAAATATGCAAAAATATAACATAATTCTCAGTCCTACAATATATCCCATAAATCTGGATTGGAATAAAATTACCCAAATTGCAGAAAAATATAATATAAATATCCACTATTTTAACAACATAAAATACAGTCAAAAAATACCGATACAGCTTGACGGCACGCTTAACCCAAGCATTAATTATAAAAATTGCGTATGTAAAACCTGCTATATTTTAAAAAATGGTAAAATTTTCCCCTGTTCTGTTGCCGCAAATATACATCACTTTATTAAATACTTTAATTTAAATATTGAAAATTCGCCTAAAAACGGAATCGATATTTATAAAGCCAAAACATTAAAACAAATTGATAATTTTTTAACAAAAAAAATACCTTTGTGCAAATACTGTGACGGAAGTCATCTAGAAAATTATAAAAAATGGGCAGTCAGCAAAAAAGATATAGCCGAATGGCTAAAAATCTCATAGCCACTCGGCTATTTCTTTTTTTGAAATTTCAAATTTTAAACCGCTTGTCTGCCGTTTTATATCACAATATTTACAAAACGGTATTGTTTTCTTAAAAAAATCAATAATTTCCCTGCCGGATTTAATCTTATAAATATCTATATAATCATCTTCCGTTACTTTTATATCTAAATTAAAATATTTAATAAACTTATTTATTTGACCGGCAGTTGTACACTGAAAAAATTTTCCGTTTCCCAAAAAGCAGCAGCCGCCTTTATTTTGCCAGCATATCCGTGACATTTCATCAGGATTTTGTTTTCCGTTTAAATCAATGCCTAATTTAAACATTGTTTTGGGGTTATTTATAGTTCCGCTGTACAAATAAACCAATACTTTATATTTATTTGCTTTTAAATATATTTGTCTATAATCTAATTTAACGGGATAACAAGAAATTCCTATTGAAATTTTATTTTCAAAACAGGTTTGCCAAAATAAATCATCCATTTTAGGGAGTAATATGCCATTTGTAAAAATAGTCAGTTTGGTATTTTTTAAAACAGCTCTTGACATTTTAAGTATTTCAACAAGATTAGGGTGTAATAACGGTTCACCGCCCATTAATCCTACGGAATTTATATTTAACAGAGAAGACATTCTTTTTAAGTCTTTTTCTAATGATTTTATATCGGTGTATTTTTCTTCCGCCAAAGGGGCAAAATGGTCACAATATTTGCAGTTTAAATTACAATGTTCAACAAGATTTACATTGAAATAGTTAAGTGTTGGTTTTGATTTTTTAAGAAAAAACATTTTATTATTGTAATTTATAGCTATTTTATTGTCAATTTTTCTTAAATTTACTTGGAATATGTTCAGTCATTAAAATTTTAAAATTAACATTTTCATACTACAAACGGATTAATTATATCGATTAATTAAAAAACTCTTTTCTTTTTTTTAAAATGTGATATAATAGTTTATTACTAATATATATTAGTATTTTTTATTTCCGCAGGAAAGGATAAAAAATGAAGGTATCGTCTGTTAGTTATTTGAATAATAACTTTACTTTTAAATCAACAAGAAAATCACTAAAAAACGAAAATGTTAGTACAAAAACACAAGAAAAACCTAATTATATAAAAAAAGGTTTAAAAGCCCTCGGTATAGTTGGTATTGCCTACATGGGCTTATATGCATTATATAAACAAGGCGGAAATGTTAAAAATAATAGTATTGAACCTATTGAAAAAGTCTTAAACGGACGCCGTGATAAGGCTGCTGTTGATATTTATAAAAAATATGTTGCTCAACAAAAAATGAGTGCGCTTGAAAAAAGACTTCAAAACAAAGAATTTTCTTCAGTGCCAAAAGATATCCGCAGCCATATTGAAAAAAATATGTTCACTTATGCTAAAATTTCGGGTAAAATACCTAACATAATATAATTAAAGGCATAACAGGAAAATTATGGATAAAATCCAAATAGTAAATTTACTTAAAAGTTCCGATAAGGAACTTTTTTATATGGCAGATGAAGTAAGAAAAAAGACCAAAGGGGAATATATTCATCTGCGCGGATTAATTGAATTTACCAATATATGCAAACGTGATTGTTTTTATTGCGGTTTAAGGTGTGAAAATAAAAATATAGAAAGATACAGATTAACTGAGGATGAAATTATATCCTGCGTAAAAAGATGTGTGGCAGCCGGGTATAAAACCGTTGTGCTGCAAGGAGGAGAAGATGACTTTTTTAATGCGGATAAAATATGCGACTTATTAAAAAGAATAAAACACTATGATATTGCGGTAACACTAAGTATCGGCGAACGCACTTATGATGAGTATAAAGAATTTAAAAAATACGGTGCCGACCGTTATCTGTTAAGAATTGAAACTACGGATAGAAATTTATATAAAAAATTACACCCTAAAATGGATTTTGATAACAGGGCAGAATGTTTATATAACTTAAAATCACTGGGATACGAAACGGGAACAGGTTGTTTGGTGGGTCTTCCCAATCAAACTATAGAGTCTTTGGCAGATGATATTTTATTTTTTAAGAAACTTAATGCCGATATGGTTGGAATAGGGCCGTTCATAGCCCATCCTAATACACCGTTAGCAGAGGAGAAGAAGGACAATTTTGACCTTTCACTCAGAGTAATGGCTGTATGCAGAATTTTAATGCCGGATATAAATATTCCCGCCACAACAGCAATGGAAACAATGCGCCCGAACGGAAGAATTATTGCACTTAATTCGGGTGCTAACGTCGTAATGCCGAATATGACTGAAATTCAATACAGAAGTAAGTATGAAATATATCCGAACAAAATTTGCGTTAATGAGTCACCCGATAAGTGCGTAAACTGTATTAAGCAAAAAATCTTGAGTATCGGAAGAAAAATATCTTCTTCAAAGGGTTTTAGATTTGACGTTGATTGAAAACCTCAGACTATATACTTGTTACGGCTCCCTTATCAGATGAAGATACCACAGCCGCATACCGTTTTAAGTATCCTTTTTTTACTTTAACGGGATTTGGAACAAAGTTTTTAAGTCTTTGTTCAATTTCACCGTTGTCAACTTTTAGAGTTAATTCGCGTTTGGGGATATTAATATAAATTTCATCTCCGTCTTTAATAACGCCAATAACGCCGCCTGCCGGTGCTTCCGGAGAAATATGTCCGATACACAGTCCTCTTGTTCCGCCGGAAAACCTTCCATCAGTTATTAAGGCTACCTTGCTGCCAAGCCCTTTCCCGACAATAGCTGAAGTGGGCGATAACATTTCTCTCATGCCCGGCCCGCCTTTCGGCCCTTCATATCTGATAACGACAACATCGCCTGCATTTATTTTATCTTCCATTATAGCTTGCATTGCAGCTTCTTCACTGTCAAAAGTTTTTGCATGCCCGCTAAATTCAAGACAATCCTTTTCAACCCCGGAAATTTTTACAACGGCGCCATTCGGAGCTAAATTACCATGTAACACCGCTAACCCCGGATTTGATGTTATAGGATTATTTATCGGACGTATTACTTCATTATCGCACCATATATCAGACTTGGCGATTTCGGAAATAGTAAGTCCTGAAACACCTTTTGTATTCGTCATTTCAGGAATTTGTCCGTAAATTGTTTTTATAACGGCAGGAATACCTCCGGCATTATCCAAATCGGTCATTGTCATTGCTGCAGACGGGTCAAGTTTTATAATTTGAGGAACCTTAAAGCTCAGTTCTTCAAAATCTTTTAATGTTACATCAACCCCCGCTTCATTTGCTATTGCAAGTAAATGAAGAATTGAATTGGTTGAACCGCCCATTGCCAAATCCGCAATTATTGCATTTCTGATTGAAGCTTTTGTTATTATTGATGAAGGACGAATATCCTTTTCTATCAGTTCATTTATAATTACACCGGAATCAAAAGCTATACGCTTTGTTTTAGCACTTACCGCAGAGGATGTCGCACAATACGGAAGGCTCATCCCCATTACTTCCGTTAAACAAGCCATTGTATTTGCAGTATATAGTCCCTGGCAAGCTCCTGCGGTCGGGCATGATGTTATTTCCATTTGATTTAACATATTACTGTCTATTTCGCCGTTAGAATATTTACCTATGGCTTCAAATGTACCTTTAATCATTGTTAATGTTTTATTTTGACACTTTCCGTCAAGCATTGGGCCTGCAGTAACTACAATACAAGGAATATCTAATCTCGCCGCAGCCATAATCATTCCGGGCGTAATTTTGTCGCAATTGGTCAAAAGCACTAAACCGTCTAATTTATGTGCCGTTGCAACTGATTCGATACAATCCGCAATTAAATCTCTTGACGGAAGTGAATAATTCATTCCGCTGTGTCCCATTGCTATTCCGTCACATATTGCAGGTACTCCGAAAATAAATGCCTGCCCGCCGCCGGTGTGAATACCTTTTTCTATTTGTCTTTCCAAATCGCGCATGCCGGCATGACCCGGTACCAAATCGCTAAAGCTGCTGGCTATTCCGATAAATCTTTTATTTATCTGCTTTTCGCTGACTCCCGTTGCATACAATAATGCTCTGTGTGGAGTTCTTTGTAATCCTTGTTTTATTTCATCGCTTCTCATTATACTAATCCCAATGTTTTATGTTTTTCATATATTTCAACGGCCATTTTATCAAGTTTTGCGTAATCCTCTGGTTTCGCTTTCCCTTTAATTTGAATAGGCTCAATAATATCAAGTTTTAACGGAGCAAGCATTTCCGCCATTTTGCCGAATAAATTTCCGCCCCAGCCGTATGAACCTATAAATGAAGCTATTTTTAATTTAGGTCTTAAAACGCTTGCAAGATATACTGTATTAAATGCAGCAGGATGAGGCCCTGCTAATACCATTGAAGTTCCTAATACAATTGTA
>CANPXC010000097.1 GCA_947585605.1 Candidatus Gastranaerophilales bacterium
GATGATTATTATCAATTTGCTTATGAACTCCACAAAGCAAACAAAATTAGCGATGCAATTACTTATTATTTGGAAACTATAAAGCTTGATAATAAAAATATTGATGCATATATTAATCTTTCACAAGCATACAGACAAAATAAAAGTTACAAAGAAGCTTTTGACATCATCAAAAAAGCACAATTAATCGCACCTGATAACGAGCAGGTAAAAAGGCAATATGCTTTAATAGAAAAGGAATGTACCGCCATTAATTATGATACTGCCTCTAACGCTTTTGACAGCGGTGATTATAATAAGGCTATAGAAGAATATAAAAAAATAAATCCCCCCACATCCGACTCATATTTGGGAATTGCAGCTTCTTATCAAGCTCTGAATAATATTACGCAAGCCATTGATTATTACAAAAAGGCAATGGAATTAAATCCTAAAAATGCTGATATTCCTTTTTATATTGCTTCTTTATATTCAAATAACAATGACCTTGAAAATGCCAAAATTTATACAGAACTTTCTTTAAAAATAAATCCCTCGCACAAACAGGCAAAAGAATTGCATACGTACATTTCTGCAAAAGAAGAAGAAAATTTGATTACCGACGCAATTAAATTGTATGATTCTCAAAAATATAGTGAATCGGCTGCAATTTTAACGGGATTAATTAAAAATAATACGACAAATGCTTCGGTGTATTACTATAGAGCATTATGCCATGACGCACTCAATCAAATTGAAAATGCAGTAGCTGATTATAAAAATACGCTTAAATATGCGCCTGATATGGTAATTGTTTATTATTCGCTTGGTGTTGACTATGATTCTTTAAAAAATTACAAAACAGCGAAAGAATATTATAAAAAATATACAGAGGCTGTAGTTGAAGATAATGACTATAAAAAATATGCCCAAAGCCGTATTGATGAGATTAAATAATGCTGAAAACCAATTCTCATATAATTAATATAGGTTCGGTTAAACTAAATTCAAGGGTAGCGCTCGCGCCATTGGCGGGGATTACAGACTTTGTATTAAGGCAATTGATTAGAGAATATTCTAAAACTTGTCTTTTAATGACTGAAATGATAAGTTCGGAAGCTCTTGTACAAAAAAGTGATTGTAATATTGCCTATACAAGTGAAAAAGAAGCTCCGATATCTTTTCAAATAGAAGGTCATAAACCGGAGCTAATGGCAAAAAGTGCAAAAATATTAGAAAAAAAAGCTTCCGTTATAGATATTAATATGGGCTGTCCTATTAACAAAATTGTTAAAGGTCAAGACGGATGTTCTTTAATGAAAAATCCGCAGCTGGCAAAAGATATTGTAATTGCGGTAAAAGAGGCTGTCAGTATTCCGGTTACATGTAAATTTCGTTTGGGCTGGGGGCAAGACAGCAAAAATTTTGTTGAATATGCACAATTAATGCAGGAAGCAGGTGCGTCTGCCGTTACCGTTCATGCCCGAACACGCTCGCAGTTATACTCCGGGAATGCAGATTGGAGTGAACTTTCAAAATTGAAAGGTGAAATAGATATACCATATTACGCAAACGGTGATATTACCTCTCCGGAACTTGCGTTAAAATGTCTTGAAATTTCAAAAGCAGACGGTATCGCTATCGGAAGAGCTTCTATGGGTGATTTATCTTTAATATCACGAATTGAAAAATATTTAAATGAAGGTATTCTGCTGCCTGAACCGACTTTAAGCGAAAAAATTGCAATGCTGAAAAAACATCTTGATACGGAAATAGCTTTTAGAGGCGAAGAAACAGGTATTAAATTCTTCCGAAAATTTTACCCTTGTTATATTAAAAACATTCGCGGCGGGGGTGAATTCAGACATAAACTTGTAACGGAATTAAATTATGACAATATTATAAAAACATTGAAAGAAATACTGCATAATGAAAAATAAGAAGAAATTTTATGTATATATGATTCTTACTGTCAACAACAAACTTTATTGCGGTTACACGGATGATGTTGAAAAACGCTATAAACTGCATAAAGAAGGCAAAGGCGCAAAATTTACAAAAGCTAATAAGCCTTTTAAATTAGTTTATGTAAAAGAATTTGATACAAAACAGGAAGCTCAAAAAGAAGAATACAGAATAAAACAACTTAAAAGAAAACAAAAAGAAGAATTAATTAACTTACCCTGTGATAATATACAT
The DNA here is from genome assembly GCA_947585605.1 of Candidatus Gastranaerophilales bacterium. Lineage (GTDB taxonomy): Bacteria > Cyanobacteriota > Vampirovibrionia > Gastranaerophilales > Gastranaerophilaceae > Avigastranaerophilus. The sequence goes on from CANPXC010000097.1 coordinate 2,179, forward strand.
ATATGTTAATTTTATGCTAATATTTTAAGGGAGTTATTTATGAAAAAGTATGTAAAATATGACAATGTTGAATATTTTATGCCGTTTTTATATTGTAATGATATTTTTATTCCTATTTTAGAAAAATTACTCCGGGATGAAATAAACCCGGTTAAATATGTATACGGCACTCCTTTTTGCGCTTGGCAAGGCGGCAGAAGTTCATACGCAAAAATTAACAAAATTTCTCAAATTGATATTTACTTAAAATCTTTAAAAACTTATAATATCATTCCGACATTCACTTTTACAAATATATACGATATTGAAGAAAAATTAAATGATGAATATTGCAATAATTTATTGGATATAGCCTATAAAAATGATGCTCACTTTATAGTGGCAACTGATTCTCTTTATAATCATATAAAGTCAAGATATCCCAATGCGAAAATGCACTGCAGCGTTATAAATCCTATTTGTAAAAGAATTGATGATAAGAATTTCGATGAAACAAGATTTTATAATGAAATGCTCGATAAGTATGAAGTTGTTGTTATAAGACCGGAATATGCAATTGAAAATACAGATAAACTTGATAAATTAATCAGCGATATATCCAGAGTTGAGGTTTTAATTAATCAACATTGCTTATATGACTGCCAATATCATAAATCACATTACATAATGTTGAGTAAATTTAATGATGACATTTTTTTAAAAGAAGAAAAAAATAAAAAATTATTGACAATGCTTGAAGACCTTAGTAAACATTGTCCGAAAGAACAAAATATTGAATATAAAAATGTTTGCATGAGTGATGAACAAGTCGCAAGATTAATTGATATCGGCATAAAAAAAATAAAAATTCAAGGAAGACATAAAAATTTTGATATTTTATTTGATGAATTATATCAACACTTCTTCAATAAAGATATTTCAAAAGAAGAAATAAGAAGCAAAATAGATTTAATATCAGCAAGAATGATTCAATATAATAAAAAAGCAGCAGTTATATTTGCAATGAAATAATCAGCAGGTAATTATGAAAAATATAACTGTTAGAAGATACTAAATTCACATCCGCAGTACGTTTGTCGGTAAAAATTTTCTTCCTTGGATATTTGTGTTGATTTTAAAAATCCGTTCTGCTTTTTAAAATCATATTCCAAAAATGTAAGCTCGTATTTTGCCGCAATTTCTTTTGCGATTTCAAATATTACTTTTGAGTTTTTATGAGGGCTTACCGTTAATGTAGTTGTAAAATACTCGTATTCAAGTTGAAACGCCTTTAATGCCGTAAAAAGAAGTCTGTATTCAAAACATCTTGTACACCTTTTGCCTCGTTCAGGCTCGTTTTCCAGTCCTGAAACGGCATTATACCAGTCTTGTGAATCTTGCTTTTCTGCAATTAGTTCTACATCCTTCTTCTTCGCATATCTTATAAGTTCATTTAATCTTCTGTCAAACTCCTCGGGCGGAAATATATTCGGATTGAAGAAATAAAGCACCGGATTATATCCGTCTTCTCTGAGCTTTTCTATAGGATATGCACTGCAAGGCGCACAGCAGGCATGTAAAAGTACATTATTCATTTAACTTTTTTTCTTTTCCGCCATTTTCTATTATCATATTTTTGAAGTCAGGATATGATTCAATACCTACATATCTTTTCATTCCGATAATTAATGTAGGTGTAGCGTCCAGGTGCCTTGATTCAGAATCTTTTAGAGAAGCTTGAAGTTCTTTTTCTACTTCTTCGCTGTGTGCATCTTCTTTTAATTTTTTAATATCAAAATCAAGTAATCTTGCTTCTTCCAGAATTTCTTTTTCGTTATTCGGACCTTCAGAAAACAGCATATCTGACATTTGCCAGTATTTGCCTTGTCTGTCTGCGGCAAGTGCATATCTTGCTTTTAAACAAGAATTTTTATGTCCTTCATTTTGCATATTTTTATTACAAGCTATATCCAGTGGCAAGTTATGTTGAATAACTTTTACGTTTTCAAATTCATTTACTATTCTGTGAAGATAAAGGTTAGCCAGGAAACATCCGCCGCAATTGAAATCAATATATTCATTAATTACCAATTCCGCATCTTTAGGCCCCATTTCGCGTCCGTCTACAATATTCTTGAAATTTCCGAATTCTTTTAATAAATTTTGTCTTTTTGCTATTTGAGGCGATAGTACATTTGAAACGGAGGTATATGCCAATAATGAAGCAAACAATAATACTAATAAGAAAAACCAAAATGCATATCTTTTTACTTTTATTGCTTCAATAAAATCAGAAACTGAATTTTTTAATTCAAAAAATATTCCGCTGCCCCAATTTTTTGCGGTTAAAGATATTATTAAGTCAAGGAAATATGTCATAAAGCAAAATATACATATTGAGTTAATTTTAAATATTGATATTGTACCTAATATCATTGAAATACAAAAAGAAAGTAATGATAAACAAAAAATGTAAGATGTCGGGTTTTTAAATACCTTTAAAAAGGAAAGGAATTTTATATTGCTTATTTTGTCAACGTATGTCATAAACAAAACGAATAAGTATAGGATTAATCCCCATATTGCGAGAGGAACTCCCAAAAACTGTGAATATGTGGTTTTAGCGACACTGTCACAATCAAACATATCGTTAATAACACATATACTTGGAGCTGCGTTTCTTAGAAAGTTTGAATTATAATATACAACACATAATTCTATAGATAAAGCCAGCCCGATTAAACATAATATTGTTAATGCTATTCTTTTTGCTTTTGTCATATTAACTCCTTTTATTGAAATTGTTTCATTAAGTCATTTAAAGTAAAATTTTCACCGGCTGATTGTTTAGCCTTTGATATAACTTCATTGTATCTTTCTTCATAAGTAGGACGTTGCGTCTTTAGGAAAACACCCGTATATAATCCGTCTGAAGAAAATGCATATTTCATTGCATTAATTCTGTCGGTAACGTCATGATTTTCGGGAAGATTTCTTACTAATTCTTTTATTTTTTCAAAAGAAGATACTTTATTGTATTGAACACACGGAGAAACAATATGGATAAAAGAGAATCCTTTATGCTCAAGTCCTCCGGTAATTATTTCTTCTAATTGTTTTATATCCCCGCTGTATCCGCGTGCAACATAGGACGCATTGAAGGATAGCGCCATTAATACAGGGTTTATTCTGTCCGCAGTCCAAGCGTACGGATTGCATTTTGTAATTGTACCTATCCTTGAAGTGGGTGAACATTGCCCTTTTGTTAAAGCATATATTTCATTATCCATCATAATGTAAGTTATATTTGGATTTTTTCTGCCTGCGTGAATAAAATGGTTTCCTCCTATACTAAGTCCGTCACCGTCACCGCCGACAGCTATTACATTTATTTCGGGATTTGCTTGTTTTAATCCGATTGCAACAGGAAGCGCACGTCCATGAATTGAATGAAATCCGTATGTTGACATAAAGAACGGAAATCTGCTTGAACAGCCTATGCCTGAAACAATTGCCGTATTATGTGTTTGGTAATTCAATTGCGCCATAGATTTTTTTAGTGCCGCCAAAACCGCATGATTACCGCACCCCGGACACCAAGACGGTTTTACTCTCCCTTTATAATCTGATATTTCCATTTGCTTCATATTAACCTCGCATTAAAAATGAGTATGTTTATTTGTTGCAAGCAATTGTTTTGTATCTTGCATTCCTGCTACTTTTTCAATTTCTTCAAGAATTTCTTCAGGCGTGAACGGAGTACCGTCATATTTCAAAAATTCTAATACTTCGGTACTTTTATTGATATTTATACATCTTTCCACAATCGTTGACTTGAATTGAGCATTGTAATTGGCTTCAATTACAATAACGACATCTTTATTCTTGATAAAATTTTTAATCCAGTCTGTCGGAAGCGGATAAAGCGTTCTTGGGTATAAAGCCTGGACTTTTATTCCTTTTTGTTTCGCAAAATCAATTGCTTCAAATACGGGGCCGGATGTTGAACCCCAGCTTATAATACCAATTGAAGCGTCTTCATCACCGTATGTTTTTGCCTTAGAAAACTGTCCTGCTGCCGTTTCCAGTTTCCTGAATCTTTTTTCTGTCATTTGTCTGTGTACGTCAGGTTCCGGCGTGGGGGCATTTGCTTGTGTATGTTCAAGCCCGGTTACTACATGTTCGCCGTATAAATCCCCCGGACAGCTGATTGGCGATATGCCGCTAGCCGTATCTTCGTATCTGTTATATATATCCCCTTCTTTTAATTTTGGTTTTTCTCTGTTAACTATTTTTAAATTATCAATATCAATCAAATCAACGCATTCTCTTCTCGGCCCCAATGACGCGTCAGAAAGGATAATAACCGGAACTTGATATTGTTCTGCAAAATTAAAGGCATTTATTGTTTGATAAAAACAGTCCGCAACATCCATTGGCGCTAATACAATTTTGGGGCAATCCCCGTGAGTGCCGTACATCGCCGCAAATAAATCACTTTGCTCGGTCTTTGTGGGAACTCCCGTAGACGGGCCGCAGCGCTGAACATCAGCGATAACAACAGGAATTTCTGCCATGGAAGCCAGTCCTATTGCTTCCTGCATTAGTGAAAAACCAGGCCCTGATGTTGATGTCATGGATTTTACACC
>CANPXC010000098.1 GCA_947585605.1 Candidatus Gastranaerophilales bacterium
TGTATTCATCTGATTTTATATAGTTAGTTAGCCATTCTCTGTCCTCTTGACAAATGCAACCGTTTTGCATATGCCATTCGTAGCGTTCGTAAGTGCTTTTAAATATCGGCCTTGCAACAATTGAGGTTTTAACTTTCGGTTCAAAATTCTGTTTCGGCATTCGTTCAGGTTGAACTGTTATTTCTTTAATCGGCTCGGGTTCAGGTAATCGGATGTTTTGCATTAATTCTTTTTCAAGATAATCCATATCCTCTAAATTGAAATGCTCTCGAACAGCTTTAATCGTTTTCTTTCGGAGCTTCTGCTGTTTTTCAATTTTTTGTTTATAGTCTTCTATATCATTAATGTCGCCCATTTGATAAGCAAGCGGATGAGTTTCTGTAATACGACTTGCTTTACAGATAAATTCGCCCTTTATTGAATAGACTTTAATGTACGATAAATCAAACAGGCTGTACTTTATAACCGTTTTTCCCTTTATTCCGTAAAGTGCCTCGTCAAAATAATCGGCTTTCAAAAACCTGATTCCGTTTCTGCCTATACTCTTAACAACAGTACCCATCATCAAATCGTCTAACGAGTTTTCGTCAATATTTTGCTTTTCAATTTCATTTAAGACTTCTTGAATTGTTTTATCTTTAGCATTCGGGCAAGGCTGAGAATGTTTATATTCAAGCCATTTCTCTATCATTTTGAGTGCTTGTTCTATTGTCGGGGTAAAGCGGCTTGCCGGCAGAGGGCTGAAGTCAGCTTTGCTGCGTGCCCGTTTATCGCCGGCAAACAAGAGGGAATATTTCTCATGAATATTTTTATGTAATTTTTCATTACGCATAAGGTAAGCCGGCTTGTTTTCAATGCTTGTCCCGATGTAACTTGGAATCAGTTTTTCAAAACTCTCCTGAAAATCCAAAAAGAAACGTTCGATTACCTTAGCACGAGCATTGTAGCAGAGCGCATAGACAGGTTTTATTCCGAGTTTGTTGTAAACTCCTGTGAAACCGAGTTCTTCAAACTTTTTATCACCATTAAAGAATTTGCTTTTGAATGCCCTGCCGTTATCCTGATAAACGTATTCCGGGATATGATCCATTTTTAAAATGGCATTACGCAGGGCAGACGCTATATTTTGCGTACATTCTTCAAGCATAATGTCGTAACCGACAAGTCCGCCCGATTTCCAATCCAAAAAACCGAGCAAAGTCGCTCGGCAGGGTTTGCCTGTAAATGGGTTTATTACTTGAAAATTGAGCGTATGCCCATCAGCTACAAGCACTTGCCCTGCCTTTAAAAGTGCTGCATTTCTAACTATAAAAGGGCTTACTTTATCCTTTAGGGCTTTTTCGCCATCTCGGGCAAGTGTCCATTTGTCAAAATTGTTGTCCCTGAACCATTCTGCATATCGCCTAAATGTTATGTCTTTTGGTAAAATCTCCTGACCGCGTTCCTTTAAAATGTGCTTGGTAAGCGATATTGCCTTACCTATTGAAAACGCACTAGGGGAGAGCAAAATCTGTATAAATATTTTTATCTGTTCTTCGTTTAAAGTTGTTCTATATTCCTTTCTGGTTGAATACTTATATTGTCCAACAAGTGCCGTCCAATCTTTGTTGTAGTCTAATAATGCACGCCATCGATAAAGTGAACCGATTGAGACTTTACCCAAAATTTTATAAATTTCTTCTTGGAACATCCCAGTATTATATAAATGCAAAAATTCTTTATCGGGGATATTTCCACCCGTTTTCAACTTATTCCTTTTGTACTTTTTCCTAAAATCAAGCCAAGAATAAATCAAGTCATACTTAGCAAGTGCAATTTTTCTTTGGTTTTCGGATATTAGTTTTTCTTGTTTTATGTTTAAGTTTGAAAGTTCAATAATCTCCTTATCACAAGTTTTATAATCATCATAATATTCTTGAAAATATTTGAGCTGAAGCTCTTCCTCTAGTGTTGATAATTTAATTTTGTATGTTTTGCCTCCGCGGATATTTTCAACTTTGTATTCATACTTATTTTGATTAAGTGCAAGCCTAACTGCTCTTCGGGTAATGTTTTTCAATTTCGCTAATGTCTCAACATCAATCCAAATATCACTATTATTAATGTCTGTCATAGAATATCCTTATATATTATTAAAGCTACTGTATGTTAGACTGCTTACTCTCAAATTGGAAGTGTTTGAGAGGAAAATGTGTCAGAGTGTGTCTGAAAAATTATATTAATTTTGTTACATAAATATTTGTATATTCATTGTTTAGTTGGTATCATCATTGTATAAAGATATGCTATATGTGCATGTTGGGAAGTAAAATCAAGGGTATGTATGTTCTTATCAAAAATAAAGATTAAAAATTATAGACTTTTAATAAATACAGAATTATGCATTGATAAAGATTTAACTTTAATTGTTGGACGTAATAATACTGCCAAAACATCTGTTATTAATTTTATAGAAAATGTATTAACTGGACAAAAATTTTCTTACGATGATTATCCTCTTTTAAGACGGAAATCGGTACTTGCATTGCTTACAAAATTTATAAAAAACGACATAACTTATGAAACTTTTTGTAAAAAATTCCCTAAGCCTTCAATAGAATTTTATATAGATTACTCATCAGAGTCAGAAGATGAACTTCTTGGGGCTTTATCACCTTTTATTATTGATATATTGGAAGATAATAATACAGCATTAATAAAAGCAGAATATTGTATAAAGACTGATGAAAATACTTTAAGAGAATATTTTAATAATTGTATATCTGATAATAAAGATGTTCGAGATACATGTTCTAAAAAATTTAAAGATTTTTTAGAACTTAAAATATATGCAATCAATCCAAAAGATGAAAAGGATTTTCAAGAGAAATCAAAAGAGGAATTAATAGGACTTTTCCCACAATATTTTATTAGTGCTGAACGCGGGTTAGGAGAAGGTAATAATTCCAAGAACACATTACCTGATACAGTTTCAAATTATTTTCATCAAACTCAAGAAGAATTCGAGGAGGATAAGCATATTTATGAGCAAATACAAAAATTAAAAACAAAAATAAAAGAAACAGAAAAGGATCTTCAAAATACAAATGATGCATTGCTTAAAGAATTAATTGAAAAGGCAATTGGATTCGGATATCCGAATTCTGAAGAATTACAAATTGGGGTAAATACAGATATCGATATAGAACAAGAGATTACAAATAACACGGAATTGGCATATTTTTCAAATTATATAAAAGAAACTCTCCCAAACACCCACAATGGATTAGGTTATAAAAATTTAATAAAAATACAAATTGCTTTGGCAAGTTTTGCCAAAATTTTAAAAGATAGAAGCAAAGCTTGTATTCCTTTACTATTTATAGAAGAACCAGAATCTCATATGCATCCACAAATGCAACAAGCTTTTGCAAAATACTTAATTGATTTTATTAATAAAATATCTAATGTTCATATTCAGACCCTTTTAACAACTCATTCAGCACATATTGCTAATACAACAGACTTTTCAAAAATAAGGTATGCAAGAAAAAGACGATTTGATGTAAAATTTAAAAATTTGGGTGATTTTGCTGAAGATAACGAAGAGAACATAAAATTTATAAAAAAATACTTAACTTTAAGCCGTTGTGACTTATTTTTTACTGACAAAATAATTTTTGTTGAAGGTGCATCAGAGCGTCTTTTAATTCCTGATATGATAAAAAAGTGTGACAAAGAAAAACTCTTTGATTCACAAAAATATAAACTTCCAGCACAATATTATAGTTTGATTGAAATTGGTGGAGCATATGCTCATAAATTTATACCATTTGTTGATTTTCTTGATATTCCGTGTCTAATTATAACAGATATAGATCCATTAAAAGATAGCAAATCCTCAACTGTTAAACAGGGTGAAACAACTTCAAATTCAACAATAAAATGGTGGTATAAAAAAATTAAAAATACAGATGAATACAAATTAAATAGTATTTTATTATTAACTAATGAAGAAAGAACTATTAGAAAATGCCATTTAGAATTTCAGACAAAAGAAAATGGAGCGTATAGCAAATCACTTGAAGAGGCAATTAGAAATGCGAATAGAGCACATTATGACATAGATAATAATGCCAATGAAGAAGCTCTAGAATTCAAAGGAAAATCAAAAACTGAATTTGCACTAGACTTAATTTCAAATTATTCAGATTATACTGTTCCGGAATATATTAAACTAGGACTTGTATGGCTTAATAATGTAAAGGTGCTCTCTTAGGTGTTATATGTGTGAAAATTATAAAAAATCAAAACAAGAAGCTGATAAAATAGAGGCAGAAATTATAGAAGCCCTTAAAGAAGGAGTTAACTTTAGGGTTGAAGCTGGTGCTGGTTCTGGAAAAACATATTCTTTAAACAAGGTTATTGAATGGCTTGATTCAAACAAGAAAAAAGAATTTAATAAAAATAAACAAAATGTTATATGTATAACTTTTACTAATGCTGCTGTTGATGTCATAAAATCGAGAATCTCATCGGATTCTTTTATAATACCTTCAACAATTCATTCTTTTGTTTGGAGTGCAATTAGCCAATATCAATCAACACTTATCAATTTAGTAAAGGATTATAAAAAGAACGAAGACGAAGAGAATATTATAATAACAAAAGTACAATATACACTTGGGCACAGATATATAGAAAATTCTATTCAATACCTTAATCATGGAGATGTGCTGAATCTTTTTGTTGAAATGATGAAAAATAATAAATTTAGAAAAATATTTACTTCAAAATATCCAATAATATTGATAGACGAATATCAAGATTCATATAAACCTATTATCGATAGTTTTATTGAGTATTTTATATCTCAGAAAAAAGGTCCTCAGTTTGGATTTTTTGGTGATTCTTGGCAAACAATATACCAATCAAACAATGCTTGTGGAAAAATTGAACATCAAAACATTAAGGAAATTAAAAAAGTTTCTAATTTTAGATCTGCACAAAAAATAGTTGATTTTCTAAATTTAATTCGTCCTGATCTGCCACAGTATAGTGCAATTGACGATTTTGAAGGTAGTATTGAAGTTATAACTTGTAATGATTATTCTGGTCATAGAAGAACTGATAGCGTTTATAGTGGAGACTTACCTGTTGAAGAATTACAAACAAGATTGAATAGTTTAATTTCTTACATTAAAAAAAATAAAATCTCAGAAAATGAAACTCTTAAAACACTAATGATTACGCATAGGATCCTCGCTTCTCAACAAGGGTATGACAAATTGTTAGAAATATTAGGGGATCGATTAAAAAATAATGAGGATGAAATTCTAAATTTTTTTTCAGGGACTATTGAACCCATTTATAAAGCCTTAAGTGATAAAAATACAAATCTTTTATTTGATGTATTGGGAACAAGAAATTATCCTATAAACAAAAAGTCAGATAAAAATCAGTGGATAGAACTAAAAAACAAATTAGAAAATGCTCGTAAACAAAAAGCTATAGATGTAATTAATGTTGCAATAGCTTCAAAAATTATTCCTGTTTCTGAATTAATATTTGATATTCAATCTAAGTACGAAAATTCTTCTAGTGATGAATATTTAAATGGAGCAAGCGTTGCAGATTATTTGGATATTAAATATGACCAATTTATGGCAGCAATTGACTTTTTACATCCCGAGTCAGAATTTTCAACAGAACATGGTGTCAAGGGAGAAGAATATGATAATATCATATTTACAATAAGTAAAGGTTGGAATAATTACAAATTTGATATATATGTTCCTAAAATTATTAATGATGATTTGTATAAAAATGATGTAGCATATGTTCGAAACAGAAACCTTTTTTATGTTTGTTGTTCAAGACCACGAAAAAGATTATTCATATTTATCTCTCCAATATTAAATAATGATTTGAAAAATTTTTTAGAGCAAAATATTGGTGCAGAAAATATTTATACTTATAAAGAATACATTGCTTCTTAATTTTATGCTTTTCTCATTATATTATATTTTAAGGGGAAATGTATTATTTTGTGTTCGATTATATCTGAATTTTAAGCAGAAAATTTTATAAAACGGCTTTTGAACACCTTTTAAACGCAATTTAAACACAGTTTGAATTTAAAATTTTGCAAAAATCTGCGGTTTTTTCTCAATTCTGCTTCCGACTTTAAGGATTAAAGTTAATTTGATATTTTTTACACTTAATTTTAGAAAACTCCTTATTAAGTTTTGGAATTTTTTTGCCAAAATATTTATAAAATAAAGGCAGGGAAACGATTTTCCACTTAAAAATTTACTTCCGACTTTCAAACTATAATTATTTTTCAATTACCTCATTTTGTAAAAATTCAAAAAATTCATGCGAAAAATTTACGATTTTTGTGAATGCTCAAATGCCAATTATACCAACTTTTGAACGATATTGAACAAAAAAATAAAACAATGGTCTATAAATAATCATATTAACCGTTCAAAATTCACTATTTTGTCCATCGCTGAAAGTCAAACACACAGGGCAAATTCAGTAATATCAAGAAATTTATTGAAAAATTTGCGGATTTTTCTATCCTAATAACCGGACATTTGGGAGATTTCGATTACCTAATTCTCCTTTTGAGGGAAGTGGCTCAATCGCCCTTATAATAAACCTTTTCGCCGTTTAAACAAGCAGACATTAATTTTAAAAGTCTCTATTAAATGATATCAAGATTATGTCTATTCTTTTTAGACTTATGATCTAAATAATTAGGAGTCCAAGTTTTTCTTGTAAGTACATCCCC
>CANPXC010000099.1 GCA_947585605.1 Candidatus Gastranaerophilales bacterium
CCTATTATAGTATCCAAGCACTTGCTTACATACTTCTCTACGTTATATACCGGTACTATGACGGATATTAATGCCATTCTTCCTCTCTTACTTTATACAGAAATTTATTTATTTATTTGTTCCCTTAAATCCTGCAATTGATTTTTAAATTCCTCTCTTATTTCGTTTAACCGTTCATTTAATATTGCTTTTTCTTCCTCAAAGTGTTGGGATAATTTTTTATTTATTTGCTCCGTTTCCGCTTCGAGCAGGTTTTTTAAATTGGAATACCTGACAACTATTTCGTTTTCAAGTGTTTCAAGACGCGGAACAAAGTTATTGACCTCATTTTTTATGTTTTGTTGTAATTCTTCCTTTGATTTTTCGGACAGTGACTCGGTATACTTATAATTTGTATTTATTTCATCATATACTTTGTTTAATTCACAGCCTTTTTTATTGATTTCAGCATTTATATAATCATAAACTTTAGAAATATCACTGTATATTGTGCCTTTTAATGCTTCCTGCCTTAGAGCGGTATCTTTTATCACACCTTCTATCGCGTTATTTAACATCGAAGTCTTATCAAATAAGGTTTTTTCCAGCTGATTAAATCTGCTTGACATATCAAAAACTTTATCATTTATGGTATTAATTGTATTTTTTTCACTGATATCAATCTTTTCTTTAACAAAATTTTCGCATTCTTTAACCGTATTTGAAAGATTATCACAATGCAGTGAAAGTTTTTTATCTATTAAAACACCCAATAACTCAGAATTTTCCAGCAGTTCTCTTTTATAAATTTTACCGTATTCAATTTCAAGATTTTTATCCGCACAATTAAATAATTCTAATTTAAATCCGCCTGTAAATGTTTCATAAATAACCTCGTTAGGATTTAAGAAACAAATGAATTCGCCGTTAGCAATTGATACTGCGTACTCGCGCGCCTTTTGTTCTTCCATTCCTTCCGGCAGGCTTATTAGTTTAATTTTTTCTTGCTCCTGCGCTATTTCGTTCACTATTTGTTCGGAATTATCTTTTGACGCATTATTTATGCATATTATTTCATAATCTTTAAATTTTTGATTTAGAATACTTTCTATACATGCTTTTATTGTATTTTCATTATTTTTATAAATTATCGCTATTGATACTTTATGACTCATTTATTATCTCTTTTTACTTACTCCAAATATTTTTTCAAGTAAACCTTTTTTACTTTCCGTAACTCTTTTTTCTATTGAATAAATATGATTTTCCATATTTATTAATTTATTTTCATACTTTATGCGCTGCTCGTTTAATTGATTTTCATATTCCGATTTTAATTCGGAAATATGACGCTGATAATAGAGTTCTATATTATTGATTTTTTCTTTCATTTCATTTTGTAATCTGTCAATTTCAGCCGAAGCGGCTTTTTCTTCCAGCTTGCTTTGAATGGAATTAATTTTTACTTCCGCCGCTTGAATTTGATTATTTGTTTCATGCGCTTTTAATTCTAATCTTTTAGCAATTTCGGAATTATTATTGTGCAGTTCTTTAAATGCTTTTGTAAATTCACTGTTGGTGTATGAATACACTTCAGAGAACTTTAAATTCATTTGCTGTTCTTGTGTTTTTGCCAATAATGAAATTTTATCTTCAACGTCATTTTTTAAATTATTAACCTTTTCTTCAGCTGCTGCATTTGATTTATCCACTTGATGATCAAGATATGAATATATTTCTTCTTTAGCACTTTGAAGTTCTTGAGCGGATTTTGAATATTTTTCCTCAAGTTCTTTGTTAATTTCTTCCCTTTGAGCATTAATTTTTTTATTTTGGATTTCAAATTCCGTGCCAATCGATGAACGAACTTCTTCTATTTGTTCATTCATTATTGTTTCCAGATTATCGATATTTTTATTAACACGGTTTTCGTTTTGTAATAATTGAGTTTCCAAATCCGATTTTACATCTGAAATATATTCTTTATTTTGTATAAGCTCGCTTTTTACATTTTCAATTTCTTGTTTTATATGGTTAGATTCATCTATAATTTTGTCATACAGATTAACAAGTTCTTCGTTTATTTTTTTATTTTCTTCTTCTGTTTTTTCACTGAGCAAATTTATTTTATTTGACATTTCAGTCGAAAGTTCATTGATTTCCGACTTTTGTGCCATCATATCTTCAATGAAATTCTTTTCGGAATTTACAAGTTTTTCATTTAAATTATTTAATAACTCCGTATTTTTCTGATTTAAATTATCGCGAATTTCATTTGTATATTGATAATTTTTCGTTATCTCATCATAAACTTTTGAAATCTTTTCATCAACTTCGCAGGTAATATTTTGTTTAATTTCACCGTTTAATTTATTTGTATGTTCATAATTTTTTGTTATTTCTTCATATATCTGATTAATTTCTTTATTCTTTTTTTCTATTGCTTCATTGATATAATCATACACTAATGGAAAAACCTCGCGGGTCTTTGCTTCTATCGCTTTGTTTATATTGTCGTATATAGAATCTGTGGTTTCATTAATTTTAGAATGTATATCATTAATATAATTATAGTTTTTGGTTATTTCTTCGTAGATTTTAGATAATTTTTCGTCCGTTTGGGCAGAAGCACTGCTGAGAATATTAGAAATTTCAGATTGTATTATATTCTTACTTTTTTCAATAGTTTCACTGCCTGTAGTATCCAGTGAACGCATAACCTCATCCTTTAAATCTTTTGAACGGTTATAAACAAGTTCTTCGGTATACTTATAATTTGATGTTATTTCATTATAAACTCTGGAAATTTTTTCGTCCGTTTTATGTATAATATCAACCGCAGAGGATGATACGCTCTGTTCCATTTTTTCCAAAGATTTAACTAATTCAGATTCAAGCTGTGTTTTGAATACAGCGGATAAATCCTTTGCTTCCTGCGTTATTTTATTTGTATATTCATAGTTTTTGGTTATTTCTTCGTAGATTTTAGATAATTTTTCATCCGTCTTTGCGTTTACATTCTGTTCTATTCCTAATCTTGTAGATTTAACTGTATCTTCAAGCTTTTCCGTAAGCTGGTTTGTATAAGCATAATTTTTTGTAATCTCATCGTAAACTCTTGATATTTTTTCATCGGTCTGAGCATTTATATCTTTAACATTATTAATGACTTCTTCTTTTATTCTGTCTGCACTTTGCTGAAGCCGGTTAACCTGTTGTTGAGTATAATCAAATACTTTTGCTATTTCTTCAGATGTTTTTTTCGCTATTACAGCTGTTTCTTGTTCTATCTCTTTCTTACTCATATCTGCTTCGTTCTGTCTTTCCATGTTATTTTTTATTATATTACCAAGTTTATCTTCTAATTGTTTAACTATTTCTTCCGTGTATTTATAATTTTTATTTATATCATCATATATATCCGATATCTTTTTATCTATCTCATTTCTACCTGATACCTGCGACAAAATCCGGTCTTCCACTTTATGTATATCCAAATACTCCTCCAGCATTTTTCGGTTAAATTCTTCATAATCATTTTCTAACACCATTTTATACCCCTCAAAATGATATACCTTTTTCCATATCTCATCTTGCGGATTTTTTATATCTAATTCCAGAAATAATTCTTTCATCTTATTATAATATTCATTATAATAATTTTCTTTTAACAAAGAATATCGGTGAAAAATATCATTTATAATCCAGCCCTTAATATCATTTTGCTTATCGGCTAAATATTTTTCCTTCTTAAGAATTTTATAAGTTTCTCTAACCATTTCAATTCGGTCTAAAACTTTTTTATTGCTTTGGCGCATTGTTGAATTCTTACGGTTTACCCTATAACCGTAAAAATCTTTCCAAACAATATTAACTTTTTTTGCCTTTAAATAACTTTTATAAAAAAACGGCAAATCTTCATAAATAAAACCTTCCGGAAATTTTGCCCCGGTTTTGTTTAAATATTCGGTTTTATATATCTTATTCCACAATGCAACATTAATATCTAAAATATAATTTTTTGTATCCTCAGCGCTAAACACTTTATCGCCATATACCGCTAAAGGTTTTAAAGCGTAATAATCGGAATTTATTATATCCCCGTTTTCATCATCAAATTCATGAGCCAAACACATTGTTATATCTGTATTTTCTTTTTTTGCGGAATTATACAGTTCTTCAAACATCTCTTTTTTTATAACATCATCAGAATCAACAAAACCGATATATTCGCCTTGCGCCTGTTCAATACCGCGATTTCTTGCATACCCTTGCCCCATTCGCTCTTTTAGGGTAATTTCTTTTATTCTTTTATCTTTTTTTGCATATTTTTGAACAATTTTCTCCGAGCCGTCTTGAGAAAAATCATTTATCATTATTATTTCTATATCTTCAAGACTTTGATTAACAACACTGTCAAGGCACTTGTTTATGTATCCTTCCACATCATTATAAGGTATTATAATACTAACTTTTGTCATTATATTTTCCTTTAAGCGCCTTACTTCGCGGTTAATTCATTTTTCAGCTGTTCGACCAGCTTCTCCGTGTACTTGTAATTCTTTGTTATTTCTTCATATATCTGATTAATTTCTTTATTCTTTTTTTCTATTGCTTCATTGATATAATCATACACTAATGGAAAAACCTCGCGGGTCTTTGCTTCTATCGCTTTGTTTATATTGTCGTATATAGAATCTGTGGTTTCTTGTATTCTGGAAGTCATCATTTTATTTACATTATCATATAATACATCTACCATCTCATTAATTCTTGTTTCAATTGCCTTATTTATGTTTTTGTAACTTTCCTTACCGGTTACTTGAATTTTATCCTCAATCGCTAAATTTACGTTATTATAAATAGAATCAGCAGTCTCATTAATTCTTGTTTCAATTGCCTTATTTATATACGAATATATTTTTGGGATTTCTTCATCAAATCTTTTTGTAACAACAGCCACATTCTCTGCAGTGTAATTATAAACTTTATTAACTTCTTCATAAACCAGTTTTAAATCTTCATCAGTTGCATTTATAAGAATATTTGTTGCAGAACCGCCGATATTATTCTTTAAGCGCTTTCCGAACGAATTATTTCTGTACTCCGTAATTTTATATACAAAAGGAGTAAATGATAAATAGTAATAATAACATTCATAAACAGGATGTTCAAACGGCATAAGCCAGGGCTTAAACCTGCCTGATAAATGCAATATTTTTGCGTCGGATAAATCTTGAGGATTGACTTCGTCATATAAAAAATATTGATAATTCCAGGATTTATCAACAGATTTTATATCATCATTTAAAACAGAATTTATTATATCCTGATCCTGCCATAAAATTATTGATTTATTAGTTTGAGCAAAATCAAAAAATTTTTGGGGAACATTATGTTTGCGCCAAAAATCAAGATTAATAAGCATTACACCGGCATTAAAATAATGTTCCAGGTGCAATCTTGCTGCTTCTTTTTTGCTTTCAACATCTAAAATCATGCCGGCGGCTTTATCGGTCAAATCTGTATTATATAACTTGTTCAAGTCTGACCTTATAATCACGTCACAATCCAGATATAAAACTTTTGATTTTTGAGGCAAAAGCTCAGGCAGTTTAAATCTGTAATAAGTCGGTAATGTAACATGATAGTCCGAATAATGACTATCCTTATCTTTTAACATTGGGCAAACCGCAAAATCGGCATTGTTTATTTTAAAATATTCAATATTAAATGATTTAATATTTTTTAACAATTCTATTTTTTGTTTGTTTTCGTCAGACAAACCTCCGTCTAAAATATAGAAGTTTATATTATCATCGGGAAGTGAATTTTTTAATACCGAAACCGCCGAAACACAAAACTGTTCAGCATAATTATTATCCAAACTGTAACATAAATTATATTCGTTCATTGAATTATCCTAATTATCTTATAATTGTACAATATTTACATAAAAAAAACATGCATGTAATAATAAATATTAAAGTATTTAAAAAAAATGCCGAACATGCATGTGGAAATCAGGCAGTAAAATGGAAACAACAGAAGATAGTGATTTAAAAAAAGTCGGACTGGAACTTATGTTCTTAACCCCTGAAAAATGCCAGCGTTCAGAGGGTATTTCCGCTGTGGAATTATCTAAATCGCTTGATATGCCTCTTGATACAGTTAAAAAGAAACTTAAAATTCTCTTTGATAAAGAAATAATAAGAGTTTACGGGATTAATCCAAAATTATGGAAGTTTGATGAATATAAATTCCAAAAAATGGATGAAGATGATGAAGTTTACCGGCTTTTGTGCAATTTTGACGATGTAGATTTTGACAGATATTTTTCATATAATTAATTTCGTTTTTGTTTTTTGTTTTATGTTTTATGTTTTATGTTTTATGGATTTTTAAAATAATCCAATATTCATCTGATACTGCGTTTCTATTTCACTAACCTCAACTATAGGTTTCGTAACTCGCTGCACTTCGTTTCGCTCAAACAGACGAAACCTTGATGTTGTTTCGGTAAGTGAATTTACGAAACTCCGTATATGATTTCATATTGGATTATTTTAAAAAATTAAAAATAAAATAAAAAAATAAAAAAAACAAAAACCCTATGCAAGTACGATTTTGTTACCTGTGAATGCTCCACAGGTGGGTAAGCGCCTTAACAAATCCGTTTCCTGCTGCACGGCAGGTCTACTGCATTGTTATTAGAGTCTTCTTTCCCTTTTAATCAA
>CANPXC010000100.1 GCA_947585605.1 Candidatus Gastranaerophilales bacterium
TCAGAGTTGATACCAGAACAAATGAGTATTTAGATAGAGTCTAAGGTAATAAATATGAAATTTGATTTGGAATATTTAGAAAAACTTGCAAATATAGTTTATGAAAATGATCTTTCGGAAATAACACTGAAAGATGAAAAACAAGCTGTAAGTTTTAAAAGGGAAAAAACTCAACAGACTGCAGTTTCAATGGTTGCTCCAACGGCAATAACTTCGCAGGTAATATCAGCACCGGTTCAAAAACCTGCCGAACAAAAAAAACCTGCTGAACAACATAAAGGAACACCGATTAAATCTCCGATGGTTGGTACTTTTTACAGTTCACCGTCACCTGATGACGCGCCTTTTGTTAAAGTAGGTGATAATATCGGCGCAGGACAAGTTGTTTGTATTATTGAAGCTATGAAGTTAATGAATGAAATCGAAGCGGAAGCTTCCGGAAAAGTAACTGAAATTTGTGTTAAAAACGGTGACAGCGTTGAATTTGGTCAAGTACTTATGTACGTTGAATAAAAATTTAAATTTTAAAAATAAAAAGGAACTTTTTACAGGTTCCTTTTTTTATTACGTATTTGATATAATTTAATTATGATATTAAAAGAATTTTCAAAATATTTAAGGGAAAACAAAGATAAAAATTCCGTTATATTATTAAATGATTGGCTTATAGAAAGACTAAAAAGACCGTCATTAAACAAAGTTGATAATATTTTAAAAACAGAATTATATTTTGCAAAAAACAATAATAATAAAACATTAATTATTGCAAAAAGCGATACGGGCAGAACTTTATTAAATGCATTGTATAATTTTTCATTAAGTTTTGAACAGTATAAATTAGCAAAATTTTTACATGACAAAAAATCGACTGATTTTAAACATGACAAAAAACAATAACAGAGCATGTTTACATGCTTTTTTTGTATCAAAAATTTACAATATTATAAATGTAATACATGTAGAAAACTTGTAGAAAACTTTTTTAAAAGTTGTTTATTATTTTAATAAAAATAATAAATTTTTTTTCATTTAATAAAAATATAATAAATTTTAAACATTTTATCTGAAATTATCTAAAAAAAATCTACAAATTTTCTACAGAAGTAAAACACTTATGATTAAAGCTTTTTAACTACTTTTCTACAGTTTTTTTAAACTCTTATTATTATTGTTATTTATTTTTTTTTAATAAATAATAAAATTTATAATACAAGTTTTAAAAAAGCTGATACAAAAAGTAAGCATTTTTATTTTTTATTATATAATAGTATTGTGAATAAGAAAATTGAGGGTAATTATGCTTTTTACAATAGATAAAGATTCTTTATTAAATAAGCTTAAAATAGTTGAAAAAGTTACTGCACAAAGAGGAAATGTTCAACCTGTGCTTGCGAATGTTTTATTTGAAGCGCAAAATAATACTCTCAATTTAAGTGCAACGGATTTGGAAATATCAGTAAAAGCAAATACTACGGCAGCTGTAAAGAAAGAAGGAAAAATTACACTTCCGGCAAAAAAATTGTTGGAAATTACGGCAAAATTGCCTGATAAACCGGTTGAATTTTCATTAAACGAAGATACAAACGTTGTAAGCATATCTTGCGGAAATTCAAAGTTTGAAATAATAGGTATTTCAGCTCAAGAATTTCCTAAAATAGATGAAGAAATTCCGGAAGGAACACAAATTGAAGTAGAATTGGAACCCTTATTAAAATCAATAAGAAATACGGTTTATGCGGCTGCAAATTATGAAAACAGAAATGTAATATCCGGTGTTTTTTGTTTAATAAGAGGAACAAAACTGGAAATGGCTGCTACAGACGGTAACAGACTTACAAGAATAATAGAAGCCATTAAAAATAACGACGAAAAAAGCGCAAAAATAGTAATACCGTCAAAAACATTAAATGAATTTTCAAGAATTTGTTCATTTGTAACGGAACAAAAAGTTATAATGATTGTGGATAAATCCAGATTAACATTAAAAACAGCAAGTTTCTCAATAAATTCAAGGTTAATAGAAGGTGAATACCCGCCTTATGAAGGTTTAATTCCAAAAACAACGGCAAATACATCAATAATATCAAGAGATGATTTAATAACAGCTCTTGATAGAGTTTCAACAATGGTAAGTGACAGAACAAGTATTGTAAAATTTGTATTTGATAATAATAAATTATTATTGAAAGCCGAAACTCCGAATTCAGGTACATCGGAAGATATAATTGATTGTAATTACACGGGTGAAGAACTTACAATTGCATTTAATTATAAGTATGTATTGGATTCTGTAAAAACAATGGAAGCAAAAAATGTAACCGTAGGTTTGAACGGAAGTTTATCAGCAACACTGTTTAAACCTGAAAGTGAAGAAAATTATATTTGTTTAATAATGCCGATTCAGATAAAAGGTTAAAAATGAAGGTTAGTGTAAAAGTTCCCGCTACAACAGCAAATTTAGGCCCGGGTTTTGATTGTTTAGGTCTTGCTCTGCCGATTTATAACGAAATAACGGTTGAAGAAACCGTCATGCCCGGCAGCGGAATAGAAATAAATATTATTGAAGATAGTGAAACTTACGACGTATTGTCTATTCCGAAAGATGAAAATAATATAGTCTATAAAGCTATTGAGTTGTTGTACAACTTCGTAGGTCAAACCGTTAGTGATATAAAAATTACGATAAAGACCAATATTCCCGTAACAAGAGGACTTGGCAGCAGTGCAGCTGTTATAGTCGGAGGATTATTGGCAGCAAACAAACTTTTAGGCAGTCCTGCTGATGATGCAGTATTGCTTTCAATAGCTTCGGAAGTTGAAGGTCATCCTGATAATGTTACACCTGCAATGTTTGGAGGTTGTTGTTTAGCTTCAATGGAGGATGACGGAAGTGTTATTTATACAAAAATGGATTGGCCGAGTGATTGGAAATTAAATATTTTAATTCCTGATTATGAACTTGATACAAAAATTGCACGTTCTATTCTTCCGGAGAAAATTACCGTGGCTGACGCGGCTTTTAATGTAAGAAAATGTGCTATGTTAGTCGATGCTATTTGCAGGCATGACAGTGAACTATTGAAAAAATCTTTAAAAGATAAAATACATCAGCCTTACAGAGAAAATCTTGTAAAAGGTTTTAAAGAGTTAACAGAGTTATTAAATAATAAAGATGATATTTTAGGCTGTGTTATATCAGGTGCAGGCCCTGCAATATTAGTTATTTCAGTTAACGATGGGTTTGATAAAGTAAAAAACGATGTTAAAAAAATATTTGATGATAAAAATGTTAAATGTGATATAAGAACATTAAACTTGGAAAATACAGGCAGTGTAATATTATAAAAATTATAAGGAGAGTCAGAGATGAAAAAATCCGTTAAAGATTTAGGTGACATTAAAGGAAAAAAAGCTCTTGTAAGAGTAGATATAAATGTTCCGCTTGATGAAAATAAAAATGTTACCGATGATACAAGAATACAGGCAATATTGCCTACTATAAACTTTTTAAAAGAAAAAGGTGCAAAGATTGTTTTAATGGCGCATTTGGGCAGACCGAAAGGTGAAAAAAACCCCGAATTTACATTGCTTCCCGTTGCAAAATATATGACAAAATTATTAGGTGAAGAAGTAATGTTTATTCCTGATGTTGAACAAGCTGAAGAAATGCTTAAAAATTTAAAAGACGGTCAAATAGCACTGTTAGAAAACATCAGATATTATAAAGCTGAAGAAGCAAAAGATGATGATATGACATTTGCAAATCAACTTGCAAAATTAGGTGATTTTTATGTAAACGACGCATTTGGCGCAGCTCACAGAAACCATACATCAACCGCAAAATTGGCAAAAGTTTTAAAACCTGCGGTATCGGGATTATTAATGGAAAAAGAAATCAGATGTTTATCACAAGCTTTGGATAACCCGACAAGACCGTTTACGGCTGTTGTCGGCGGTGCTAAAGTTTCATCAAAAATCGGAGTTTTGGAAAATCTATTGGATAAAGTAGATAATATGATAATCGGCGGCGGCATGGCTTATACATTTGTTAAGGCTAACGGCGGTAAAATAGGTAATTCTATTTGCGAAGATGACCAATTGGATGTTGCAAGAGCAATTGAAAAGAAAGCTCAGGAAAAAGGTGTTAAATTGGTTATGGCAACAGATGTTCTTGTTACTAATGATTTTTCAGGCAACGGCGAAAATAAATTCGTTAAAATTAATGAAATTCCTGACGGGTTTGAAGGCGTTGACGCAGGCATGGATTCAAGAAAAGCATTTGCCGATGTTTTAAAATCATCAAAAACAATACTTATGAACGGGCCAGTAGGAGCTTTTGAAAATCCTAAATTCGCGGAAGGTACAAAAGCAGTACTTCAAGCTATTGTGGAAGCAACTAAAAACGGCGCAACATCCGTTATCGGCGGTGGTGACAGCGTATCTGCCGCTAAGAAATTCTGCAAAGCGGAAGATTTTACTCACGTATCAACAGGCGGCGGAGCTTCATTAGAATTTATCGAAGGTAAAATTCTCCCCGGTGTTGCAGCTTTAGATGATAAATAGTAAATTTAAAAACAGCTAAAAAGTTATAAAGAGAAGGTTTTTCGCCTTCTCTTTTAATATATTAAGAAATATAAACTTAAAAAATAATCAAATTAAAATTCAATATTCATAATATTTTCATAGTAATTGTTATAGAAACATCAGGTCAATTTTGCTTTCTGAAAATTTTTAAAAAAGTATAAGGTAAGTAACAAAAACAATACGGAAAGTAAAGGAGAAAAATTATGAGTAATGTTTTGACTATAGGAAATGTTCCTATGATTTTGGTTAACCAAAAATACGGAAAATTTCCGCAGCGAGTTAAAGCTGCGGGAGAAACTACCGTAAATAATCTTAAATTAGTCGGAAAAACGGCACTAATTGGCGGAACAGCCACATTCGCTTGTGATAAATTTGTTTATGGCGGTAAACAATTTAAAGCAACATTTCCCAATTTAAGTAAAGCAGCAGAAAATGCTGCGTACAATGTATCAAAGGGGTTATCTTACATAGCAAATACTAAAGTAGGAAAAGGAGTTATAAAAGCAGGTTCCGCCATAGTAAAAAAATTAGCAAAAACTGATGTTGGAAAAGGAATAAAAAATATTTCTGAAGCTGCGGCAAAAAATCCTAAAACTGCAATAATTGTAAGTGCTTTATCACTTTTTGCATTAGCATTAATAAAATGCGGTTATAATCAGGGAAAAATTGATCAAAAATATCAATCAAAAGCAGCACTTAACGAAATTAAATAAAATTGAAATTAAATATGCAAAATGAATTTTAACCGGAAAAAGCATAAAAAAACCTCCTTAATTTAAGGAGGTTTTTTTATGAATTTTATATATTATTCTTTAGTATATTCAGCGTCGATTACGTCATCATCATTTTTATTTGATGTTGTATTTTCATTTTGCTGAGCGCTTTCAGAGTTTGCTTGTGCGCCTTCTTGCTGAACTTGAGAGTATGCTGCTTGAGAAATTGCAAACATTGTTTGCTGTAAGTCTTCCGATAATTTTTTAATTTCATCGGATGATTTATTTTCTTTTAATGCGTCTTCAAGCGCTTTCTTTTGTTCTTCAAGTTTAGTCTTGTCATTGTCAGCGATTTTGCCTTCAAAATCTTTTACAATTCTTTCTGCAGAGCTGATTAAACCGTTAGCATTGTTTCTGATTTCAGCTTCTTCCTTATGTTTTTTATCTTCTTCGGCGTTAGCTTCAGCTTCTTTAACCATTCTGTCGATATCAGCTTCAGATAAGTTGGAAGAATTTGTAATTGTAATTTTTTGTTCTTTATTTGTAGCTTTATCTTTTGCAGATACGTTAACAATACCGTTTGCGTCGATATCAAAAGTAACTTCGATTTGAGGAATACCTCTCATAGCGGGAGCTATACCTTCTAATCTGAACATACCTAAAGATTTATTATCTTTTGCCATTGGTCTTTCACCTTGAAGAACGTGAACGTCAACTGCGGTTTGGTTATTTTCAGCTGTTGAGAATACCTGTGATTTAGAAACAGGAATTGTTGTGTTTCTCGGAACTAACGGAGTTAAAACACCGCCAAGTGTTTCAATACCTAAAGTTAAAGGAGTTACATCAAGTAAAACGATATCTTTAACTTCACCGGCTAAAACACCTGCTTGAACTGCAGCACCGACTGCAACAACTTCATCGGGGTTAACTGATTGGTTTGGTTCTTTGCCCGTGTATTCTTTTACTAATGCTTGAACAGCCGGAATACGTGTTGAACCGCCGACCAGTACAACTTCATTAATTTCACCTTTTGATAAACCTGCTTGTTGAAGAGCGTCTGCTACAGGTTTTTTACATCTTTCCAATAAATCGTGGCTTAATTCTTCAAATTTAGCTCTTGTTAAGCTCATATCCAAGTGTTTTGGGCCGTTTGCGTCAGCTGTTATGAAAGGAAGGTTGATTGTTGTTTC
>CANPXC010000101.1 GCA_947585605.1 Candidatus Gastranaerophilales bacterium
TTGACGCAAACAAAAAATACGGCGTTACCACCGGCGTTAGCGCTTTTGACAGAGCTAAAACAATAGAAGTGGCTATCGCTAATGACGCGGTTCCCTCCGATTTATCACGCCCCGGGCATGTATTCCCGCTAATAGCAAGAGCCGGCGGTGTATTGGAACGGGTAGGACATACCGAAGCTTCCGTTGATTTGGCTCGTTTAGCAGGATTAACACCTGCTGCTGTTATTTGCGAAATCGTAAATGATGACGGAACTATGGCCAGACGCGATGATTTGATGAAATTTTCTCAGATACACAAATTAAAATTCGTTACCGTTGCGCAGTTAATTGAATACAGACTTAAAAAAGAAATGTTTATTAAACGCGAAGCTATGGCTAATCTTCCTTCTGACTACGGTGATTTTAAAGTTTACGGATATATTAACAAATTAAACGGAATTGACCAGATTGCAATAGTTAAAGACGACGGTTCCGACAAAATTCCGATGGTCAGAGTTCACTCTGAATGCTTAACAGGAGATGTTTTTCATTCAAAAAGATGTGACTGCCAAAATCAGCTTGAAACGGCTTTAAGATTAATTGACAGCTACGGAAAAGGCGCACTTGTATATATACGAGGTCATGAAGGCAGAGGAATAGGGCTTGTTAATAAAATTAAAGCATACGCACTCCAAGAACAAGGACAAGACACTGTTCAAGCCAATATTTCTCTCGGTTTTCAGCCGGATTTAAGGAACTATGGGATTGGCGCGCAAATACTTCGGGATTTAGGTTATACAAAATTCAAACTTATTACTAATAATCCTACTAAAATTATCGCGCTTAAAGGTTATGGGCTTGAAATTATTGAACGTATAGCTTTAAAAACACCATTAAACAAATATAATGAAAAATATATTCACACTAAAGTTGATAAAATGGAACATTTAATTGATTTATAAAGAAAGAACTTATGGCAAACCTTACAATATTTAAAGTTGAGCAGTATAATCAAGCATATTATAAAATATTTTCGGGCATTTACAATGATTTTAAACGCAGTGCCAAATCCGATTATAATTTTGAGCTTGAGCCGTTAGATTACGACCACTTTATTAAAAGTGTAGAAGAAGGCTTGCTGAATTGTCTTATACTCTTTGAAGATGATATTCCGACAGGATTTTTAGCTTATACAACAATTATTTCAGAATCGCTTGAACTTAATATC
The DNA here is from genome assembly GCA_947585605.1 of Candidatus Gastranaerophilales bacterium. Lineage (GTDB taxonomy): Bacteria > Cyanobacteriota > Vampirovibrionia > Gastranaerophilales > Gastranaerophilaceae > Avigastranaerophilus. The sequence goes on from CANPXC010000101.1 coordinate 1,208, forward strand.
ATTCACTGTATAGGAAACGAAAATTTAAATGCAAAAAGGAAATTATTACTTGAAAAATTCTTGGAAGTTAATAAAGCGTTAACTTTTGAAAAAGTAGTTACGTACCCTATGCTCGGCAAACAAGCTTCTTTTGCCCAAGAAATAGGCGAGTTCGGATTTAAAATTACGAATACTGCAGTAATGGCGATTGATTTCACTAATTCACAGCTGATTAACAAAATTAAGGACACTCCATGCAAAGATTTACCAAATGATTTCAGCATTTCAAATTGGAAAACAACATATTATAAAGAAGCTGCGGAAATCGTCCACCAAGCATTTAAAGAGTCCTCTGACGCCTTATTTGACAGCAGATTTCAAACTATTCAAGGCTGCCGTGACATAATTGAAAAAATTACAAATAACATTTACGGCGTTTTTTTACCCGGAATTACAAAAGTTTTAATTTACAAAAAAAGACCGGTCGGTATTTGTTTTGCTAATCTCACAAATGATTCCATTGCAAATATTCCGATTGTAGCTATTCTTAAAAAACACAGAAATAACGGTTTCGGTGAAATACTTTTAAAACAAACCGTTGATAACCTTATTTCGTCTTCTTTTTCAGGCAATTGGAACGTAAAAGAATTAAATGCAAGCTGCGATTCTGACAGTATTCCCGCAGTTAACATGTATAAAGCTATCGGATTTACCGAGCATTATACATATCCGCAAGCTTATAAGCCAAAACCGCTTTAATTATTACTAAATACTACTTTCATTGTCGCTAAGTTCTTTATTGAAAGCATTTTATGTTTATTTTTTTGTTCGTTATTAATTTCAAATATTCTTATTATTCTTTGAATTTCTGCTATTTCTTTTCTCGATTTAAGTTTGTATCTGTTTTTTACAGGTTCACTTGTTGTTCCCAAAACTACGTTTAATTGCTGTTCGTTCATCTATTTCTCCCGTATGGTGTATTTTTTAAATCCCTCTGGTACTTATATAAAGTTTTTTTTTTCATTAAAATTGCCTTTTAATTAACAAATGTAAAATTTTATGTTACATTATTAAAAAAGGAGTTTTTTCAATGATTATCGATAATTTAGCTAATGCTGAAAAATATATTTCTTTAAACAAAGATTTTAAATTGGTTTTTGATTTCTTAAAAAATAATAACCTTGCCGATTTGGAATGCGGCAGACACGAACTTAGAGGGAATGAAGTTTTCTTTAATCTTCAGGAATATGAAACAAAGCCCGTTCAAAAACTGGAATCACATAAAAAATATATAGATATTCAAGTTCCGATTATCGGAGAAGAATATATGGGCTATACGAATATCAATAATACAAGCGTAAGTGAAAGCTATAACGAAGAAAAAGACGTAATGTTTTTAAACGGGAGCGTTGATAAAGTAAAAGCAGATAATAAAACTTTTATAATTTTTTATCCCCAAGACGCGCACATGCCGGCTTTATGCACAAATTCTCCCTTAAAGGTTAAAAAGGCAATTTTTAAAATTTTAATTAAGTAATTTTACAAATGTACATATAACACTAGTCAAAAATTAAAATGAGAGTTAAAATAACAAAGCAATATTTAATTGGTAAAAAGGGGTAACTTACTTATGAATATGAATTTTAATTTTTTTACTACAGTTAAAAAAGCAATTAACCTTTTTACAAATTGGTTCTCTTTTGAAATTAAAGATTGGGCGTGGTGTCCCGTACGTGTTAACAATAATGACCGTGAATTTTAATTAAAATTTTATAGTCTGTTAACACATCTTAGTGAGCGGAATATCCCGCCGATTTGTTGTGCTGCTTAATAGGCACATCAAATAAAAAGTGCATATTGTTATACAATTGCCTTATTTTTCGTGCAAATTTTTAAAATTAAAGGAGAAAATAATGTTAAACAGTAAATTTGGAATATATGGGGGTAAATACATCCCCGAAATATTATCGGATGAAATTTCACGACTTGAAAAAGCTTATGAATATTATAAATCGGATGAAAGGTTTCAAAAGGAGTTAAAGAATTTACTTATAAAATATGCAGGACGCCCATCATTATTGTATTTTGCAAAAAATATGACAGAAGATTTAGGCGGAGCAAAAATATATTTAAAACGCGAGGATTTAAACCATACAGGCGCGCATAAAATAAATAATGTGTTAGGTCAAGCTCTTTTAGCTAAATATATGGGTAAAAATAGAGTAATAGCGGAAACGGGAGCAGGGCAGCACGGAGTGGCAACGGCAACGGTTGCAGCACTTTTCGGTTTTGATTGTGAAATATTTATGGGCGAAGAAGATACAAAACGCCAAGCGCTTAATGTATACAAAATGGAGCTGTTAGGAGCAAAAGTCCACAGTGTAAAATCAGGTACAAGAACGCTAAAAGACGCGGTAAATGAGGCGTTGCGAGAATGGGTAGTAAGAAGTAACGATACTTTTTATATTTTAGGCTCAGCAGTAGGCCCTCATCCTTTTCCGACAATGGTAAGAGATTTTCAAAGTATTATAAGTTTTGAAGCAAGAGAACAAATTCTTTCTTTGGAAGGGAAATTACCCAATGCCGTAATAGCTTGTGTCGGCGGAGGAAGTAATGCAATAGGCATGTTTTATAACTTTATCAACGATAAATCAGTAAAACTTATCGGATGTGAAGCCGCAGGACTCGGTATTGATACGGATAAACACGCCGCAAGCATAACAAAAGGTTCAACGGGAATATTCCACGGAATGAAATCACTGTTTTGCCAAGATAAAAATGGGCAAATCTCACCTGTTTATTCAATTTCAGCAGGTTTGGATTACCCCGGTGTCGGGCCTGAGCATGCATATTTAAATGAAACAAAAAGAGCAGAATACGTTGCAATTACTGATAAAGAAGCCGTAGAGGCTTTTGAATATCTTTCTTTAAAAGAAGGAATTATTCCTGCAATTGAAAGTTCTCATGCTCTGGCTTATGCAAAAAAACTTGCACCGACAATGAAAAAAGACGAAATAATTATAGTCTGCTTATCCGGCAGAGGTGACAAAGATGTTGCCGCAATTGCAAAGTATAAAGGGAGAAATATAAATGAGTAATTTAGAAAATATTTTAAAATCAAAAAAATCTTGCATTGGGTTTATAACCGCAGGCGATCCGGAGATTATTACCACAAAAAAATGTATCATTTCTTTAATCGAAGGAGGGTCCGATATTATTGAAATCGGAATCCCCTTCTCCGATCCGATTGCCGCCGATACTTTATTACAAGCTTCTTATAAACGTGCAATCCAAAATAATATTACTTTAAATGATATTTTTAATCTCATTAAATCAATAAGGGAAACTTATTCAACACCTGTTGTACTTGTAACATATTTAAATCCTTTATTTAATTACGGATATGAAAATTTCTTTAAAGAATGTAAATCCTGCAAAACAGACGGGATATTAATTATAGACCTGCCCATTGAAGAAAAATCAGAAGTCGATGAATTTGCCTTAAAATACAATATTGATTTAATCACTCAACAAATTGATTCGGTTAATATTGTTAAATTAATTGAAAAATATGAATACAATGCGAGTGATTATGTATATAATTATGTAAGAGAGGTTAAACAAAATTTTACCGGATAAATTTCAGGTAAAATATTATAAAAGGCAGCAATGAAAATAGATAATTCGTATCTTTTTGACAATTTAAAAAGATTATATGCATATTTAACTTACTATAACCCGTTTGAATATATGTTTCCGCCGATAAGATATTTCTTAGAGCTTACATACGAATGTAATTTAAGGTGTCCGTACTGCTATATAAACCATGACCGAAGTAAAAATGAAATGACAACTCAAGAATGGTTTAATATTATAGAACAAGTTCCTTTTTATTCTTTTATATCGCTTGTTGCAGGCGAAGTAATGATTAGAAAAGATTTTTTTGAAATATTGGAAAAAGCTTCAAAACAAACTTTCGGCAAAATTTCTATTATCACAAACGGGCTTTTATTAAACAAAGAAAATATTAAAAGGATTATTGATAATCATATCCTGCTTCTTTCGGTTTCCGTTGACGGATTTGAACAAAGACACGATGAATTGAGAAATCACAAGGGGCTTTGGAATAATATTATTAATAATCTTGAAACACTTAAAGAATTAAAAACGGAACATAAAGCCAAACGTCCTTTATTGGATATCAAATCCGTCGTATTAGAAAATAATTTGGACGACCTGCCTAAAATTTATAAAGAAGCGGGAAGATTAAATGCTGAGTTTTATTCTTTATCATTTAAACGCAACAATTTTTTAAGACAAAATTCAGAGCAGTCGGAAACTTTTTCGGAAGAATTTTATAAAACAGAATATCCGCTCACTATGTATTTTGATAAAGAACACTTTATTGAAGTATACAAAGAGCTTGAAAGTATATCAAAAACAGTTAATACAAAACTGAGATGGGCGCCGAAATTTAAATCGACAGGTGATTTAAATAGGATTTTAAAATATTTTTCTCTGGGAAATAAACCGGTTAATGAAATATACAAACCTTGTATGCTCCCGTTTTCAAATATATTTATTACTCCGGAGGGGGATATTTACCCATGCCTTTCTTATGAACTGGGCAATGTACGCAATAAAAACATTCAAGAGGTTTTAAACAGCGCAAAGCATAAAGAATTCAGAAGAATGATGAAAAAATATAAAATCTTTAATGCTTGCCAAACGTGCTGCGACGCATTCCCGAAATCAATAAATAAAATTTAGAAAAGTGTATTCTTTATTAATCTGAGTCCGTATTTAACATAATTAAAAAAGACGCCCGGAGTTAAATTCGCGCTGAAGATTTTTTTAAAAATAAAAGAAGGTCTTATATGATATTTAAATATAACGTCTTTCCTAAATTTTGATAAATCCTCCTGCGACAAAAAATTTGTTCCCATTGTTGAATTTTTATAAGAATCTTTGCCCAGTACTATATCATTTTTTTCAGTCCCCGAAAACAGCATATTATAAAGCTCACTGCCTTTATACGGAGTGGTTATTGATATTTCCATAAAGTCAGTATCGAGCTTAAAGATTAAATCTTTGGTCGCA